>JAGWGS010000019.1 GCA_028867235.1 Nitrososphaerota archaeon
GGAAACTTCTACTTACACAAAGAAGTATGAGCAAGATGTTATGGCCAGGAGACTGGGATGGAACAGTGGCAAGTCATCCAAGGCAATCAGAAAATTACATCTCCTCTGCAGAAAGAAGATTACCAGAAGAACTAGGAATAACATGCAAGCTAGACTATCTCTACAAATTTGAATATCATGTACCATACAAAGACATAGGATCAGAAAACGAAGTTTGTGGAACGTTGATTGGAATGTTAGATGATCCTTCAGGAATAAAACTTGTAAAAGACGAGATTTCAGATATCAGATGGGTGTCTTTAGAACAAATATCAATGGAGATTATTAATTCACCCCAGATTTTCTGTCCATGGATGCTAGTTGCATTGTATTTCTTATCAGAGTCGAGTCAAAACATTAACGAGAGGCACAAAGAGATTATCAACAAATGGAAAAATAATGAACAACTTAGAAGCAATCTAGAAAAATCGTTAGAATATCATTTTCCAGATCATAAATGGGAGCTTAAAAAAGAATGAAATTCGAAAATATTGCAAAAACAGTATTTACCGTAGATTCATTTCTTGCATCCAGACTCAGAGGAGAACCAAGAGAATTATACAGTGCTGCAAGCTATTTGATAGAACACGGAGGAAAACGGCTCAGACCATACATGGTCATCAAAAGCTGTCAGATTGTAGGAGGAGATAAGAAACAAGCCATGGCTGCTGCTGCTGCAGTGGAAATGGTGCATAATTTCACACTTGTTCATGATGACATAATGGACAATGATGAAATGAGACATGGAGTTCCTACAGTTCACATGCAATTTGGAATGCCAGTGGGAATTCTAGCTGGGGATTTGTTATTCTCTAGGGCATTTGAGACCATATCAAATCCATACTTGGGTAAGACAACTAGTATTGGTTTGAGTTTAGTATCTACCCTAGCAAAGGCATGTACTGATGTATGCGAAGGACAGACACTTGACATCAACATGGCAAAATCAAGTAAGATACCAACTGAGGATCAATACATAAAAATGATTGAAAAAAAGACGTCATCATTATTTGTGGCATCTTGTGCCATGGGAGCAATATCAGCCAACAAAAATGATGTTGATGTCAAGAGATTATCCATATTTGGAAGAAATTTAGGAATTGCATTTCAGATAATTGATGATTTAATCGGGGTCACAGGAGATCCAAAGATTACAAAAAAACCAGTAGGAAATGACATTAGGGAAGGAAAAAAATCACTGCCAATTCTAATGGCAATAAAAAAATCAAGCAAGCAAGAAAGAAGAATCATCCTCAAGGCATTTGGAAATCATACTGCTTCAAAAACAGAAGTACAAAATGCAGTATCAACAATTGCTGCCCTTGGAATTGAAAATGCAATCAAGTATAAAGCTCTGCAACATTCCAGTGTTGCCAAGAAATCAATATCAACATACAATGGGGCAGCAAAAAATGAATTACTCTCATTACTTGATTTTGTGGTAGAGAGGAGCCTATAATTGAGCGATGATGTAAAGAGAGCAATAAGAGGTATTGCTCTTCTTAATGCATCAGAACATGATGGTAAAACTAGAAATGATTCAGTTATTCCAAAAGTAATGGGAATCAAGCCAGAACTTCGCTCAAAAATCAAAGATATAATTCCACTGATTTCAGAAATTGTAGAAGAAGTTAACAAATTATCAATTGAATTACAGAAAGAGGAACTCAGGAATAAATATTCAGAACTTTTAGTAACAAAACCAAAACAAGAAAGAACCGGTCTTCCACCACTTGAAGGAGCAGAACAAGGAAATGTAATAACACGGTTCCCACCAGAACCAAATGGTTATCCACACATAGGTCATGCAAAAGCTTCAATCATAGATGAAGAATATGCCAAAATGTACGGCGGAAAACTCATTTTAAGATTTGATGATACCAATCCAGAAAAGGAGCGTCTAGAATACTATGCAGCCATAAAGGTAGGCCTAGATTGGCTTGGAGTCAAATATGATCATGTAAAAAATACTTCTGATGACATGGAAATAATCTACAGCAAAGCTAGAGAACTTATTGATTCAGGTAACGCATACGTATGCACATGTGACAAAGAAACAATTAGCAACAACAGAAGAGAGATGAAACCATGCAAGTGTAGTTTAGGAAATAAGGATCAAAACATAACTCGATGGAATAAGATGTTTGATAAATTCAAGCCAGGAGAAGCAATAGTAAGATTCCGAGGAAATATGAATTCAGACAATACAGTGATGAGAGATCCTACTTTACTTAGAATAATAGATGAACTTCACCCAATTCACAAGGATAGATACAGAGTTTGGCCAAATTATGACTTGGCAGTAGCAATAGAGGACAGCGTGGACGGAATAACACATGCTTTTCGAACAAAAGAATATGAATTACGAACAGAACTCTATTATGCATTACTTGATAAAATGAATATGCGAAAACCAAAGATGTTAGAATTTTCAAGATTAGAATTTCAAGGAATGCCGGTATCCAAACGAGTTTTGAAACCGTTAGTAGAAGAAGGAAAAGTATCAGGATTTGATGATCCTAGACTTCCCACCTTAGAGGGATTACGTAGAAGAGGCATTGTTCCAGAAGCTATTAGAAAATTTATTCTTTCGCTAGGATTTACCAAATCCGATACTATGCCACCATTTGAGACACTTGAATCGTATAACAGAAAGATGGTTGATCCTACTAGTGTAAGATTGTTCATTGTTTTTGATCCTGTAAAGCTAAGAGTCATCAACAATAGTCTTACCGAGATAGAGATTTCAAATCATCCACAAACAGAGATGGGCAAAAGAAAAATTGTGATAGATGGAACTTTCTACATATCAGGAGACGATGCAAAAACATTGAAGATTGGAGAAGAGATAAGATTACTTGAGGCATACAATGTTAGAATAACAAAGATAGGACAAGAAATAGAATGTGAAGTTATTGATACAGGTCACAAATCAAATATACCAAAAATACAATGGATTACACAAAAAAATCCTGTGAATGTAGAGGTTTTAATACCAAAAATACTATTCAATGACGACCAATTTAACGAAGATAGTTTGGAAGTCAAGAGGGCTTTAACAGAGCAATACTACTTAGAATTAAATGTGGGATCAGAAATTCAGTTCGTAAGATTCGGATATTGCAGAAAAGATTCTGCAAGCCAAGCTATATACACACACAAGTGAAGAAAATGAAAATTGCACGATTGCTTAGACAAAATATGGAAACATATGCTTTTGTCAACGAGAACAGGGTTTTGACAAGAGAAAATATGACAGCTCAGACAGGAATTCCCATACCACAAAGTATCAAAGACTTTTTGTTTGATGGATGGTATGATGAGATAAAAAATAATGTAAAGAATTTGCAATATACTGAAAACTTGTCAGATTACAAGTTATTACCTCCTATTCCAAATCCATCAAAAATAATTTGCTTGGCATTTAATTATAAAGATCATGCAAAAGAACAGAATTTGATTCCCCCGGATGAGCCAGCCATAGTAATTAAGCCCAGAACAACACTTAATGGAGCTACATCAGACATCATATGTCCATCATTTGTTTCAAAGCTTGATTATGAAATAGAACTTGCAGTAATAATTGGCAAAGATTGTAAAAACATATCAGAGAAAGAAGCAAAAGAATCTATTTTTGGATACATGATCTTAAATGATACTTCTGCACGAGATATACAAGCAAAAGATAAACAATTCACCAGGGCAAAAGGCTTTGATACATTTGCACCATGTGGACCATGGGTAACTTCTGCAGACGAAATACCAGAACCACAGAATTTGAAAATGATGACTAAAGTGAATGGAAGTATTAGACAAAATTCATCTACATCAAACATGCATCTAAAGGTATATTCAATTGTGTCACTACTAAGCAAGGCAATGACATTAGAAAAAGGAGACATAATATCAACTGGAACACCAGCAGGAGTCATGCTCAATAAACCAGATGCAGTGTTTTTAAAAGACGGAGACAAAATAGAGATGGAAATAGAGCGCCTCGGTAAACTACAAAATACAGTCAAATTTGTATAACAGAATTCTTCTTATGCATTAAAATTATTAAGATGTAATACAGTTTTATCACATGGGAAAAATAATAATTGGAAAGACTAGCGATTTTGTCCCCGGCAAAATGCAAAAAGTCACTATAGATGGAAAAGATATTCTTGTTGCAAATATAGATGGGGCACTTTATGCAATAAATGACACTTGTACCCATGCAGGAGCAAGCCTTTCAGAAGGAAATTTAGACGGACAAATTGTGACGTGTGGATGGCATAATGCAAAATTTGATTGTAGAACAGGCAAACTTGCAGAGTTTCCAGTCAAAGTAAAAGATTTGAATTCATACAAAGTAATCATAGAATCAGAAAACGTCTTTGTAGAAGTATAATGCAAACGTTATAAAATAAGCTCAATTAGCAATAAGCTTGAATGCTCAATGGTCGAAAAAAAGGATCCAAATATTGATACTCTAAATACGGCCATCAACACATTAGCAGAAATTGCAGCAAATCCTTCTACACCAAGAAATATCAAGAAAGACTTGACTGACCTGGTAGCAGAATTGAAAAAACAGGATTTCCCAGTATCCGTAAGGGCTGCAAATGCAATAAGCATACTAGATGACATATCACAGGATCCAAACATGCCATCATACGTCAGGGTCACATTATGGCAAGCAGTTTCTGCCCTGGAAAGAATAAGAGAATAAATTCAGCATGTACGTATTATGAAGGAATCATGAAAATTGAAGAATATCTTTCATCTCTTCCAAGCTCAATAATTAATGGTGACGATATAGAGCTATCAGATAATACAATGAGAGATATGCTCAAGTTTGCAGAGTTACAAGAGAAGGATGTTTTCTATCACTTGGGATGTGGAACAGGTAAGGGCATTGCCATTGCAATACAAGAATTTGGAGTAAAAAAAGCAATAGGGGTTGATAATAACAAGACCAAAATATTAGAAGGACAGACATTTCTAAAGGACAAACATATCACAAGTGGATTGCTTAGACATGAAGATATTATAATTTCAGATATGAGTGATGCTACAGTGATACTTTTTTGGTTTTCAGATGAAAAGATAATTCAGACAATGACTGAGAGATTCAAAAAATTAAATCCAGGATGTAGAATCATAACAATATGGGGACCACTTGCAGGACATATGCCAGATAAAGTGGATTTTCCTTTTATTTTAAATATCACACCATTTAAAAAAGCAGAATCACTCCGACAACAAATGCTTGCTATATTTGATACAGATTGCATAGATTTTGCAGTGGCGTGGGAATTTGCAGATAGATATTCAAAAGCAATAAGTTCCAGAGATTCAGAAAACGATAGATTTTTGACAATATTACAAACACTTGTCATATGGATAAATGCCAAGAATCTCGGAGTTGCCTGTGGTGATGACATACCAGATCCTGTGAGAAGTTACATCGGAATCCTCAAGACGTTTTTCAACATTGAAGTTGAACACCTTCTCAAATAGACAACATCTCAGTCATGCTTTTATTTGTAGAATACTATAGAGCATACAAATGCAGGAGAGGATAAACATCAATGTATCGGCAATAGACTATGAAAATACTAGCAAAGCAATCATTTCAACATTAGACAGTGTAGAAAAGATGGTTCATGGAGAAAATGATTTCATAGTGACAGATTCAGAATTTGCTTTTGGATGGCATTTCTATGTGGTTTGTGTAAACAAGTCACTTGTACAAAAATTATCAGATCAGATGGGACCAGATTTTGAAAAAATAAAAGGCAAAGGAATAGAACACAAGTTTTTGACATGGCTAACTGATAAGGTGATGCAAAAAAATCTCAAAGTCAAGTTAGCCATAAAAGAAGAGATGGAATCAAGCAAGTTCGGTATATTTTGAGCAATAATTCAGTCCTTTGAATATTACAAAAATAAAGGCCCTTGAGGGGAATCGAACCCCTGTCCGGGGATCCACAGTCCCCTATACTCGCCACTGTACTACAAGGGCCACATAAAGAAAATCGTTCTCAATCCAGTATTAATCTTAACGCAATCAAGTCAGTAGAAGAGATATTGGCAATTATGTTGATAGTTTATGGATTGATAATTCCCCTACCAATTATCTTTCCTTCTTTTAGCATTGTTAGTGCCTCGGTAGCTTGATTGAGTTTGAATCTATTTGAGATGACAGGTTTTATTATTTCTCTACGTGCAAGCGAGATCAACTCAATCATATCAGTCATAGAACCAGTGTATGAACCCATAATTTTGTATGCTCTAGTAGGCATTGTAACTAGATTTAGTTGCAAAGAACCACCAAAAAGACCCACGAGAACTACACGTGCTCTACGTCGTAGTATTTGCATATCAGTTTCAACAGATTTAGTAGCATTTACAAAATCAATTACAGCATCAGCACCCAAGTTACCTGTCAATTCCATTATTGCTTTTACAGGATCTTCTTTTGTTGAATTTATAACAACATCAGCACCACTTTGTTTTGCTATTTTTAACTTGTCATCGTTAACATCAAGTGAAATTATTCTTGCACCACTAATTGCTTTTGCTAATTGGATTCCCATCAATCCAAGACCTCCAGCACCAACAACTACTACATTATCACCAGGATTCAATTTAGCTGTTTTAATTGCGCCATAAGCAGTAAGAGCTGAACAGGATAATGGTGCACATACATCAGTTTCCATATCATTTATTTTTGCCAGATATTTGTAACTTGGAACAAGTACATATTCAGCATAACCTCCATCATTGTACACTCCCAAAGATCGTGGTTTATCACAGAGATTTTCTTCACCCACCCTGCAAGCAGGACACAAACCTTCCCCAATCCAAGGAAATACTAGGACTTTTTCATTTTTTACAAATCCTTCCACATTTTCACCCATGCTTTCTACCACTCCTGCTACCTCATGCCCAGGAGTCAATGGATATTTTACACCCCTGTCAGTGGTTTTCATAAATGAGCCTGCAGGACCTTCATATCCACCATCCCAAAGATGGATATCACTGTGACACACACCGGCAGATTCTACTCTGACGAGAACTTGAGAACCACGCGGAATAGGAGTTTGAAGAGACTGAATTTCTAAAGGTTCTTTTACCTTGACTATTCTTGCAGCATTCATGTAATGACCTACCAATATGTAATATAAGATAGTTTTGTGAATGCAAGATCAAATTAAGATCTTCAGATCGTTGTATTGCATATTGTCATCAAATGTTTGATGAAAATCAAGGTTAGGTTTATTAGCAACAGAAAAACTATCCGCAATTATGAAATTAAGAATGTGGTGGGTTTCCATGGGAATAGCTGCAGGTGTGGTATTTTATGCCATGATATACCTAGGTACAGTTCTTTGTGTTCCAATGGAGAATGCTCCATGTGTATCGTTTCTGAAATAGATCCACCTAATTTATTTAAGCCACTGCAAACATCTAGTTAACCATGAGTTGTTCTGGAGAGACTCTTGAGGCGGATAATGAATTTATTCAGATCAAACCAATGATTTTAGGTCAATTAAAGAAAGCAAAGTACGGAGTTTCAGATCACGCTACAGTAGAATTGTGTCATTGGACAAAAAAATCATTCAAAGGCGAAGGTCAATGTTACAAACACAAGTTTTATGGAATTTCTACACATAGATGTATGGAATTTTCACCAGCTGGAATGTTCTGTGAAAACAGATGCGTATATTGTTGGAGACCAATGGAATTTTACAGTGCTATGAAGATGCCAATTGAGAAAGTTGCTCCACCAGAGGTTATCATGGTCAATTTGATGGAAGAGAGAAGCAAGTTGATCATGGGTCATTACGGTGATCCAAAAAGCAACAAGGAGAAACTTGATGAATCTTTACTTCCAAGTCATTATGCTATTTCATTATCAGGGGAACCTACAATGTATCCACAACTACCGGATCTTATAAAATATCTAAAAAGTCTCAAGAATACAAAGTCAATATTTCTAGTTACAAATGGCCAAGAGCCAGAAATGTTAGAGAGGCTAAGAGATGAAAATGCATTGCCTACGCAATTGTATTTATCTACAAATGCACCAAATCAAGAGATATTTGCATTAGTAAATAGGCCAAAATATCAAGATGCTTGGCAAAGATGGAATACAAGTCTTGAACTTTTGTCAGAACTTGATACAAGGACAGTATTACGATTTACTTTGATCAAAGATTACAATTCCGATGAAAAGTTGATTCCTGCATATTCAGAGATGATAAATCGTTCCAATGTACACTTCATAGAAATAAAATCATACATGCATGTAGGAAGATCAACTAACAGATTACAATATTCAAATTCTCTAAACATGATGGAAGTAAGAGATTTTGCAAATAAACTATCAAGAGAAAATAAAACATATTCAATCATGGATGAAAGTGAAATTTCAAGAATAGTAGTGTTACAAAATCAAAAACGATTCACAGATCGTTGGATTTCTTCTTATTTAGATACCAATTAGAGAATTTCTTCAGTGCTAGGTATCTATGCGATATTTGATTTTTGTCTACAAGCTTAGAGTACGGTTTATCGTGTCCACTCGGAATAAATATTGGATCAAATCCCCATTTTGTTCCATATTTTTCTCTAGATATATTTCCAGAAACAGATTCACTAAACAAATGTACAACACCAGATCTTTCACAGTATGCAATGACTGATTTGAATATAGCATCTCGTTTGACATCTAACAATTTAAGAATTCCATCATTACCAATAGTATTAAAAACATATGATGAATATGGTCCCGGAAATCCATGTAATGATTTTATAAAAAGTCCTGCATCCTCGACAATCACAGGTTTAGAACATAAAGAAAAGGCATGAATTGCCTTATGTTTTGCAATTTCTTCAAGATCATCTGCTTGTATTTCTTGTAGATGTAATTCCAATAGCCCCAATTTTAGACCAAATTTTGATACAATCTTTTTAACTTCTTCAAATTTGTGTTTATTTGAGCTTACAAAAAAGACATCATATGACATTTGCATATCTACCTCTACTCTCTATAACGGAGACTTGACTTACGACCTTTTCTGTTACATGTGCTCCAAGTATAGTCCTGTATCCGTTTACAAATGAACTCCATGCATCCTCCATAATTTGAACGTGAGCACTATTTAGAACCTCTTTGAATAATCGTAGATCAATTGCATAGTCATCAATTTTGTCAGTTTTTTGAGCCAGACCAAAGTCAAGTATTACCAAGTGATTTCTAGAGAGAATAAAATTTGAGGTGGTCAAATCTCCGTGCATAACGCCATTTTTATGAAGCGTTCCAATCAATCTTCCAATCTCTGCAGATATCTTGATGATTTTATTAGGAGGCAGATCTTTAACCAGTTTTCCTTGTATCAACTGTAGGTAAATCATACATTTTTTCTCATCAATAAAATAAACAATTGGCGTAGTAACTCCAAATGACTTGGATTCTGAAATTAGTCTAGCTTCCCTAATTGTTCGTAGTGTTCGTATCCGTTGATCAAGAGAATCAATGCGATATTCTTTCTTTTTTCTTATTTTCAAAATTGAGGTTTGCCCATTCCAAGATGCCAAATAGATATCTGCTTCTGCACCTTTTTTGACAAGTTTCAACAAAATTCAGATAAAATAAACATAATTTAAGTTAAAATTGTATTTTTGCGAAGAAAACGTTTGCCAGATAATTCATAAATATACAATTATAATGCAGAATAGAAAAACAAAAAGCATGGATCCAGATGAGAAGCGCATATCACAGGAAGATTGTTCTGAAGATTCTTTAGGTCCAGGAATTCTCACATTAACAAACAAGAGAATTGCCTTTGACAAAACAGAAGGAAGAATAATTGATTTTTCAAAAAGGTTTGGAAAAACGATACTAGAAGCAAACCTTAATCAGATAACAGAAGTAGCAAAAGAAGGCAGATTAATAAAAAAAGTAAGAATAAAGATCAAGACAGATGAAAGTGAAAAAACATACAAGTTTGGGGTATACAATACAGGAAAATGGGAGAAAGATGTGAAAGAAGCTATGTCTAAGTATACACCCTAATAATGAACTTGTACAGTATCAAGTCTCCACGATTGTTTTACAAAAGTATTTTCGAGATCTTCTCCAGGTTTTGTCGATGATTCCAAGAGCCCTAACCAAGATATTTGAGATCCACAATCTCCAGCATATTCTTTAGGTGCAACAAAAAATTTACATCCATGTCTTTTGCAAATACTTGTAAGCATATCAGATAATCTCTTATTTGCCGCAACTCCTCCAACAACAAGTAATTCTTTTTTGTCGGTAAACGAGAGAGCCCTTTCTACTGCTTCACCCATCATAGAAAATGCGGTTTCTTGTAATGAAAAGCAAGCTGATTCAATTCCTTTTGGAATTATCCTCTTAGTGGCAGACAGTAAACCAGAAAATGATACATCATTTCCTTTCACCACATAAGGTAATGGCGTGTAGTGTCTTGATGACAATGCAAGAGATTCAATTTTTGGACCACATGGTGATGCAAATCCGGCATATCTCCCAACCTGATCTAGTAATTGCCCCACTGTTATGTCAAGCGTTTCACCAAAGACTCGCCATTTTTTCGAAAGAAATGCCAGTATCATAGTATGGCCTCCTGAAACAAGCAACACAAGAGGATCTTTTGCACCTGTCAGCATTTTTCCAAGTTCAATATGACCCAATGCATGATTTACCGGATATATTGGAATGTCATAATACGAAGCAAGTGATCTTGCTACTATTGCTCCAATTCTCAGACATGGTCCAAGTCCAGGACCTGCTGCATATGATATAATGTTTAGATCATTGACCTTTATCTGAGCTTTATCAAGACATTCTGAAAGTACATTAGGAGAATTTTCAGCATGATGTCGTGATGCTTCTCTAGGGTGTATCCCTTCCCCTTCGGGCGGTCGATAGATCTTTCGTATATCAGATAATATTCTTACATTTTTTCCGTTTTTTTCTATGACAGCACACGAAAATGTGTGGGCAGTACTTTCAATTCCAAGACTGAGCATTTTATCCCCTACTAAGAGTTGACATAATTTTTATCACATCGCCATTTTTGAGTACATGTTCAGCACCTACTCGTTGTTTTGTTTTAGCATCAATTGCAAAAAGAAATCCTTTAGCAAGATCTTGGTGTATAGATTGTGCCAAGTCTTTTGCAGTAGAACCGGGTCGAAGAAGTTTTGCATCGGGAAGTATTTCACCGTTTTTATTAGTTAATTTAGTTTCATCTTCCACAGGAAATACTGTAATTAGTTGTAGTAGGTTAAAACATGCATAATCAAGCGTTTGTTGTATTCCAGTTCCATTTAATTTAGATATTACTTTTTGTGCCAATTCAAGTGCATTTTGTTGTTGAGAGTTTAGATTTATACCATTTTTTATTTTAAAAGATTTATCACCTGGCAGGTATTCTATAATTCCATTTTTAGTTGCTTTTCTGAGAAGTAGTTCTGTCTCCGCACTACATGCTATGGTTGGATGTATTTTTTGCAGTTCATTTATAATATTTAGATCATGGCAAAGATCGGATTTATTTGCAGCAATTATGATAGGTTTGGTTCTTTTTCTAAGAGTTCTGACAAATACATCAATATCATTTTCATTCCAATCATGCGGTTTCTTAGATTGTAGGTTTAGATTATGCAATACATATTCTACATCATATTCGTCAATTCCAAGTCCACTGAATCGTTGAGATATTGCGTGAATTACCTTTCCACTCTTGCTTTCTAACTCTCTTGAAAGTTTTTGCCATTCGCGTTGAAGTATTTGTTTCATCCATTGATCAAATTCATCTTCTACAAATTGCACATCTTCTAGTGGATTATGAGTTCCAGCGGGCACGGACTGTCCTTGTATATCAGTAGAACCAGATGCATCTACAACATGAATCAAAACTTCAGATGTTCTGGCATCATCAAGAAATTTATTGCCAAGACCTTTACCCTCATGAGCCCCAGGGACAAGACCTGCTACATCAACTATCTTTATTGCGATATATCTAGTTCCATGAATACACAATGGATGATCATGAGATATAGCAAAATGTTTACAAGCACAATCGGTTTTCACATATCCGATTCCCATATTAGGTTCAATAGTAGTAAAAGGATAATTACCAATCTGCGCGGTTGTTTGGGTAGCGGCTGAAAAAAATGTTGATTTGCCCACATTTGTTTTCCCCAAGAGTCCAATTTGCATGCATAATGTCTGACATGTACTCTTATTAGTATTCCAAAAGTGTTTATTTTCAATCTATTTTACAATCAAGTAATGAAAATAATAACAGGCAATCCAGGCACAGGAAAACACACCATAGCAAGATTAATTGCAAGAAAGATGGATCTTGAAATAATTGATACCAATAAAGTTGCGATAGAAAATAGTATTTTTAAAAAAAACAATGGAGTTCTTGATGTAGATACTCAAAAACTAAAAAAAATAATAGACAGACAAGCATCTAAAGATTCT
>JAGWGS010000001.1 GCA_028867235.1 Nitrososphaerota archaeon
GCGGTGTGCCAAGTCCAAATTCAGAAAGATAAATGCGCCAAGCCCAATTAATCCAAAGAAAAATACAAGTCTAGCAATTTCCTTTGCATTCAATTAATGACCAAATCCCATTGCCAGTTATAAAACAAATCTACAAACAAATCAGTCTATACAATTCCACATTTTTCATAGTATTTTTGATGATATTCTTCTGCCTTGTAGAATTCTTTTGCGGGGGTAATTTCAGTTACAATCTTTCTACTGAATTTTCCTGATTTTTCCAGTTCATCTTTTGATTTTTTTGCTTCTTTTTCCTGTTCTAGAGTATGACAAAAAACTGCAGACCGGTATTGTGTTCCAACATCAGGACCCTGCCTATTGAGTGTTGTAGGATCATGATTATTCCAGAAAATGTCCAAAATTTCACCATATGTTATTGTAGATGGATCATATTCTACTTGAACAACTTCTGCATGACCAGTGGTGTCAGTACACACATCCTCATATGTAGGATTTACAGTCTTGCCACCCATATAACCACCAGTTGTAGATGTTATTCCTTTTTTTCTAAATACGTGTTCTATGCACCAAAAACATCCTGCACCAAAGGTAGCTTTCACAAAATAAACTCCTACTTGTAGGAAATTAAGTTTTTACTTTGATAACAGATAAAGAGAATTTGCAACATCAGAATCAGATACCTTGCTGTCAGACCACAAACATAATGTTGTCTTGTCAGGACTTGAGCCCAAGTTAGAATCACCTTGGACACTCATTATTCCACGCATTACAAGATATTGTAAGCTAGATGATAGTTGGTTATCAGCGGTATCACCTGTACACCAAGACTCTACTATTTTTTTAATCCAAGACGGAATCTTGTTTTGACTGGGTGTTACATGTATGGTAAATGTCTTTATCACAGAATTTCCATTTGCATCCCTGGCAGCACAAGTAACTGTGGTAGAACCTGTCATGAAAAATGAACCAGATAGTGGACTACATACAGGTGACTGCAAGCCAGACAATAGTGCAGAGTTGGTATAATTTACCTTGGCACCTACAGAATTGGCGGAATAAAATGTCATAGAAGGGAGTACAGGAGGTGGAGTTGTTCCCCCATATCTTGAACCATAGTTAGAATTCGAAGAGGAGAAAGTACCCCCAACAGTAACAAATACGCTTGAAGGCATAGAAGGATCCTTGAATCTAAATTCTATAGTAGAGCCCATCTCCACTGGAAACCCATCAATTGATTTTGGTATCTTGACATTTACCTCAAAGTTGTCAGTATTAGGACCAGTCTCTCTCATAGTATAGGGATTTACTTGAAATGAACTATCTGCAAGCGTAGTTTGCACTCCACCCATATGCACCTCAATCATATCAAGTGGTATATCATCAGGAGTAAACGAATCTAGATTATAATTTGGGGCATATAGTTGAAGTTTAAAGTATTGACCTATTCTCACATTTGATGATGAGCTTGCTACAGGACTTGACTGGATGCTTGCAAGAACTTTGGATTGAGTCACATCAGTAGGATTTCCAGAATAATCCGCTTTTTGATGATATGTCATTACTACAACATCTCCATCTTTTAGCGATTTACCATTTACAGAACCAGGCAATGTCAGCTGAAGTTGAAAGGTACCGGTGTCTATCCCAGTCTCAACCATTGCACCAGGCCCATCAATGGGAACACCATTTATTGTAAAATCAACAAGGCCAGATGTAGGTATGGTCATCACTGCACGATGATCAGTTGACAAGTTTATGTCATTTATGTAAAAAGTTAAAACAGTTCCAGGTACTGCAGGTTCAGCAAATGCAAGTGATATTGGCAAGAGAAGCAAGATAAAGAAAAATTTTGTCGTAGACATTATCATGATATACTATCCTTTGAGGTTTTCATTTTGTTCATTTCTGATTCAATATTTTTCATCATAGATCTTACTACATTTTTTGCAGAATCAATTTCAGATTCAGGTATTCCAGAATATACTTTCTTACGCAACTGAAGAATTATGGATATTATAGAATCAACAGTATATTCAGATTTTTGCGTCAAGAAGATTCTATTGTTTCTCCTATCTTTAGCATCAGCACGCCTTTCTACCAAACCATCTTTTTCCATCTTATCCAATACAGGCACCAATGTGCTTCCATCAATACTGATTTTTTCTGCGATCTCCTTTTGGGTTAGCCCATTTGTGATATTTAATACAAGAATCACTTTCCACTGGGCAGGTGTTAATCCCAGTTGTTTTTTCATCTCAATTTCTGCCAATCTTTCCTGAGATTTTGCAGTAAGGGCTATCAAGGCGCCTACGCTCTCACTTAGATCCAATTTGCGCATGATATACAATAGATTTACTGGTATACAAATGATTGGTGTACCAATAGTTATATACTAATGTGTGAAACAACTTAACATGCAAACAGACAGATTCACAAGAATAGCCAGTCTTGTAGCAGTCTCAGTTGTCATATCATCATATCTTGGAGGATGCAGCTCTGCATTTGCAGATACTTCAAGCCAGCTTGAAAGTCACACAATTACAGGATCAGATTTACAAAACAATCCAGTTGTTGCGAAAATTCTAAGCGAGATAGCATATTCAAAACAACAAGTAGCCCAGCTAGAAAAGAACCAAAAAGATCAGGAAGAAAATCAAAAACTCATCGCACAACAAAAACAGATTGCAAAACAATTAGAAGACCAAGCATACCAGATACTACAGACACAAACATCACAGAATAGCTCAGACAATGCATATTCAAGATTTCTAGATACAATTCCATCAAATAATACAAAAAAAGTATTCCAGGGTGAGTTTTCATTCACTAAACAAAGAATCGATGCAGGCCACGCTGCAATGCAACAAGTTCTTGCAAATGGAGGCACATGGGAAGATGCAATGCAGGTATTTTCCAAATATGCCGCAATAAGACATGTAGAAATGGTTACAGTAAACCAACAACTCAATGATCAATACATTCAACATCCAAGCATTGCAAACATGACCAGTCAATCAATACCATTTGATGAAAACGGTAGAGTCCCAGATGATTACATCAAGCTTCCATCGACAGGGTCAAATGACGGAAAAACATAATCTTTCCTACAAGATTACAATATTTTCAATATTCTTACTAGCAATTACATTCTTTTCTTTTATGCCATCATCTTATGCAGACAAGTTAATCACATTACAAAAAGTTTCAGACGTAACAGAGTCATCACTGCTAAACACGATAACAAATGTAACTGAATATCCACAAATATTTCCAGACAATGTCAAGTATGCTAAGATACTAGACAACAGTACAAAGCTTGTAGATATCAACGCAGGCATAAATGGACTGTATTTTGACACTCAAGCAATATGCAAAACAGATGCAAATGGAGATTATGTAGTAGAGGTTGTTTCAGGAGACCTAAGGGGGACAACCATGACTACAAAATTAGAAAAGACATGGGGCTTTCACGGTGAAAAAGATGGTGGAACCATTGCAAATATCATGGTAGATGTTAAAACATCAGGACTCTTATCAGGGATGATAAATGTCGTACCAGACAATACAGTCTCAGATGCAGTAGGATACGGGTTTGACAAGTTCATCGAGCATGTCAAAGCAACGTGACGATGTCATCATTCAAGTTTCTCGTTTTTTGAGTTTAGGTTTTAGTGTTGTGTTGTTTTTGAGCAGCTCAAGTGCAATTATTTTATTGTTCAATGCAAGATCAAATTTTTTGTCAATCTTCAAGGCTGCATTAAAACATTTGATTGCATCTTTTAAAAGTCCAATTTCTCCCAAAGACAGACCCTTGTATGCCATTGCAAGTGCATGTTTTGGTTGCATCTTCAATGCATTGTCATAGCAATCAATTGCATCATGATACTTGCCAAGAGTATGTAATGCAGATCCCTTGTTTACAAGTGCATCCAAGTTTTCATCTATTTCAAGCGCCAAATCATAACACTTGATTGCCTTGGCGTGCTTGCCAAGTGTTTGCAAGGTAACACCCTTGTTTATCAGAGCAGTTACATTTTTTGGATTCTTGAATAAAATCAAATCATAATATTCTAAAGCAAGAGTATACCTGCCCTCCTCACATAATTCATAGGCTTCATCAAGGAGTGATGAATTGCGCATAACAGGAATTAAAATCTGTATATATTATGCTTTTAGAATAAATCACAAGTGACCCGTGCATTGCCAATTTTCCAGTTTTTTGATCCCAATTTTCCATTCATGAAACTCACACAAAACAAAGAGATCGTACAAACAGTCAATTTCCCGACAATTAAATAAAAAAATCCCAATTCATAACAGTCTTTAACAGCAGTTCCCAGCGAAACTCTAATGCATACAATAGTCTTTGATTTTGACGGTACCATAGCAGATACCATGTCAATAGTGATAAAAATAGCCAACAAATTTGCCGAGCATTATGGATATCGTAAGATACCTCTAAGTGATCTTCCAAAGCTTCGAGAAAAAAAGCCCAGCGAGGTGCTAAAGCACTTGGGGATTTCAATCTTTAAGCTGCCTATAGTTGTAAGAAAAATAAGATTTGAGATGAACAAAGAGATAATCAACCTCAAGACAGCAGTAGATCTAAAAGATACGCTTGTGCACCTCAAGGAAAATGGTTGCGTCCTAGGCATATTGACTACAAATTCAAGAGAAAATGTTGTCGAATTTTTAAAGAAAAATGACCTGGAATTATTTGATTTTATATATGCCGGAAGAGCAGTATTTGGAAAAAGTAGACTGCTCAAAAAGATGATGAAGGAAAAAACAATACCTCATGACAATTCAATATATGTTGGAGACGAAATAAGAGACGTGGAAGCAGCAAAAAAGGCAGGAATTAGGGTCATAGGAGTTGCCTGGGGATATAACACGAAAAATGCACTGTTAAAATTTCACCCAGATCACGTCATTGAAGATCCAGAAGAACTAAAAAAGATAATCCTAAACTGATTTCATTTAAAAAAATTAGCAACATAGCTTAGTTGTCATAACTTTAGCTTATCAACAGGTATATCTGTCTGGCTACTTTGTTATGTATAATTTGACTGGATTGAAACTTGCAGTATTGTTATCTGTACTATTTGTATCATCAGGATTTGGATTAGCATATGCTCAAGAGACATCACTTGCTGACAAATTTTACGGTCCTGAAACAAAGGCCCTAGAGACATTTGCGACAGAGATTGCAACGTCTGCTCCAAAAATAATTGCGGCTGCAGTATTACTCACAATTGGCCTAATTGTTGGAAAAATAGTTGCTCGAGTGGTAGAAAAGACTGCAAATCGAATTCTAAAAAAGGCAGGAGCTGAAATAATTTCTGAATCAAAAACAGTTGAAAACGCAATAGGAAAGATAAATTCTGCCCGCCTTATTGCTGCCACAGTAAAGTGGTTTGTTTACTTATTTTTCATAGTAGCTGCGATAAACTCATTACAACTAGACCAGCTCACAAGCGCTCTTACATCATTGTGGCTTTGGATACCAAATCTGCTTGCATTTGTCATGATAGTAATAATTGGTTCCATAATAGCAAATTATGTAATCAAGTGGATAAACCATGAACTTGTTATCCACAATTATGGAGGTAGCAGATACATTGCAGTAGGAGTCAAGATAGTAATCTACAGCATAGTCTTTGCAATAGGCCTCACCCAGATTGGAGTTGGCCAATCAGTCATACCTACTCTAGTATCAGCATTCTCATGGAGCATAGCAGCTGCAATAGGTGCTGCGATAGCAATAGGCCTAGGATTCACATTAAAGGACTTGCTACCAACAGCAATAGCAGGAACATCCGGATATCGTTCAATATACAAAGTAGGCCAGAAGATCAGAATCGGAGACATGACAGGGACAATCACTTCATCAGAGATATTCCACATAATAATCACTAATGAAAAAAATGAAAGCACTGTAATTCCTACAAAAGAACTAATGTCCAAGTCAGTAACAATATTGCATTCTGATTCCAAAAACTAGCTAGTTTGAAATATCTCATTTGATTTTCGTACACATCATGAGCTCAGATGTAACAGATGAAGAAAAGAAAGCACTCACCCCACAATCAGGATTTGATCTATGTGGAATTGACTATTTTGAGCCACTTGGAAGCAGATTATATTTCATAGAACATTACGAAAGATATCAAGATGCACTAAAGGCAAAAAAAGAACGCGATAGACCAGATGAATATCTGATATTGTACCAGGGCGTACCATGATATGAAAAAATAATTATTTTTTCGTCTTTTTCATAGCTTCGCTTTTGAATATTTTGACAGCCTCTATGTGTGAGCAATTTGCCTTGAGGCCTTTACCATGATGAAACTTGTAGAAATTCTTAAAGCCCTGACAGTCACAGCTATCAGATGTTACCATGTAAGATTTGGACGGATCACTTGAAGATTTTACTTGGAAGAGATTATCATCTATCATCACTACACCATCCTTGGCAAGTGCCTTGGCTTTTTTTATAGTGCCAGCGCTCATACCGATATAGCCAGACCTCAAATAAATAACCCTTAAGTTTTTTCAAGATAACAAGATAAACATGTCAGAGCCAGAAGAATCCGAAATAATCAAGCAAATGTTTGATGAGATAACAAAGATGATTCGACAAAAACACATCAAATTGGAATCCATCATCCACCGCACACTAGAGCAAGATATCATATCACAAGACTCCTTTGAGCGAATGTACAGGCTATTAACAGAACATGGCAAGAAAAAGAACTGGCTAAGCGATAATACCTCAAGAAGTTAATATATGATAAAAAGTCACATCGTCAATACCCATAATAAGAAAAATTGGAGAGGTGTCTTTGGTAGGACCTCTCCAAGAAAGTATCTTGCCTGGTCAGATGCTGACTAAGAGCACATATAATGTGAATTACAAATGACCTTACTTTCACATGTCATATAGTTAACAGACGATATAGAATTCTCTCAATAGCAAAGCTTACTTTTCATAAGATTAGCTTAATGACAAGTTCTTACAGTTTGACATTTAGCTGTTTTATTTTTGATATTATCAAGTCATGTTCAGAATCAGGTTCTGTAGAAAGTATCAAAAGACCATCATCAAGAAATAACGTAATCAGCTTTACTTTTTCTTTTGATGTTATCATCCAGTTTGTCTTGCCAAGTTTTTCATTAAACATTTCATCCCATGAAGCCTTGACAGATGCCTGATAGTGGACCATATTGCTTAGTTCTTCATCAAGTAATGGTGCAGCATCTGTTTTTCGTACAAAATTAATCAGTTTTCTATCCTTTATTCTACCAACAAAACGAATTGAATCAGTGATATTCAGGATCTGCATATATGGATCTGTTTGTCGTATCCTCTGTGCCAATTGTTGCTAGATATTTGCAAAGGAAATTTAACTCTATGCCAGTATTCTAAAAACAAGTCATGTTAGACAAACAACAAGCCGACATATTACAAAAAATAATAAAAAAATACAAGATCTCTCAAGATATTGCATCAAAAGTAAGGGATGCAATTGTAAGAATTGATTCCATAAACCAAGTAAATACATTCAGATACGAACCAGTAGTTGAATTTGAAAAAAAGATACAGCGCCTAAATAAACTAAAAGAAAAAGCAACCAATGCATTTGAGCCATTTGCAAAAACATACCATACATCACTTTGCGCCTCAATGGGAGTTCCCATGCTAGAAGCAATAGAATCATCAAGGGAGACAGAAAGTTACAATGCAATCTATGAATTATTTGGTCTTACAAATGCCAAGGCCAAGATGTTTGGCCTACAGGCCCTGTATTGCGCACTAGATGGGCAGAAAAATGAACCAATGCCAGGATACAATATTGTCTTTGACAGAGACTCGCCATGGACGTATAGAAACGAGGCAGAGCACATGGAGGAATATGCAAGATATCACTTTAACAGCTATGTAATCAATTACATCCAAAACCAAGATGAAAACCCATTTGAGCCAGTAATAGAGCTATACGAATTTGGTGCAGCAGATTTCATATTTATACAGACAGAACACAACAAGACAAGAAAGGAGAGACTTGCCACATTTCATACTGTGCACATACCTGACACAGGAAATGTCATAGCAGTTCACATTACAGGCGACCAATCAGTTTTACATTATAGACGATGGGGAGATCCATACTTTTCAATCAAGCCAACAAAAGAAGATACCGGACTGGAGATAATTGGAATTGCAGATCAGCGATTTAGAACCAATTAAAACTCAGCTTAGTTTATCAGCATCTTTTTTCCATATTCGAATACCGTCAACGAATACCTTGTCAGTCTCTTCAAATACAGTATGCCATCTGCCATCATGTGGAAATAGATTATCCATTTCTTTTATTTTATCATTAGTAGGATACGCATTTGTCAGTGCACCCCATCTCATATTTGGAACTTTGGGCATGATATCATTGATATCTCGCATCAAATTACATACAAAATACCAATAATAAAATGCTATTTGTAGAATTACTACCATGATATGGGTGACTAGATTTTCACAACACTAGTCAATTAATCAATGTCACTTGTACACTATACCATGACAACAATAGTTGGAATCAAGACAACCGATGGAGTCGTACTTGGATCAGATAAGAGAGCAAGCAAAGGCTTTTTCATTGGATCAAAAATAGTACAAAAAATTGCAAAAATAGATGACATGTTAGCTGTTGCAATTGCAGGACAACTCTCAGACGCAGAACACATCATCAAGGTGGCAAAAGCAGAGCGAAGACTCATGGAACTAAGAAGAGGATTTCCTCTAACCATAAAAGAGTCTACAAGACTCATAGCAAACATTGCCTATTCAGGGCTTAGAAACTATCAACCATACTATGTAGAGTTGCTCGTGGCAGGAGTAGACAGAGAAGGTGCACATGTATTTGCAGCAGACATGAGCGGTGCAATAACAGAAGAAGATTTTGCATCATCAGGTTCTGGCTCACCTATTGCATACGGAGTACTTGAGAGCCTATACACAAAGTCTGTGACAAACAGTCAGGCAAGCGAGATTGCATCGCGTGCAGTATCTGCAGCAATGGAAAGAGACCCAGGTTCTGGAAACGGCATAAACATTCTAGCCATACCAAACCTACAGGCGGAGGTTGCAGCATAAAATGTCCGAGTCACAAGGAAACAGATTCCCATTTTATGGACCGCAGGGAAGACTAGTCCTAGTAGACAGCGCGCTAGAGGCAGTAAACCGCGGCTCAACCACAATTGGAATCAAGACTCCAGACTTTGCAGTAATTGCAAGCCAAATAAAGCCAACACACCCTTTGATGGAACCATCTGAGAAAATATTTCCAGTGGACTTTCACATTGGAGCAACAGGTGCAGGATACATTGGAGACATTTTGCAATTAATTGACACACTAAGACTCGAGTCTCAAAAACACAGATTGACATATGAAACTCCAATTGATGTGGATTCTCTTGCAAAGCATCTTAGTAGTTTCCTGCACAACTATACAACATATGCAGTAAGACCGCAAGCAGCATCCATAATTATTTTAGGAGAGGACCAGACAGGAATACAACTCTATCAAGTGGACCCAAGCGGTACTTTCTTTAGAGGATCAGGATTTGCAATAGGTCAATCCTCTGATACAGCGCTTGATGTAATAACAAAAGGATACAACAAAAACATGAACCTAGAGCAGGCAATAGAGCTTGGAAGAGCTGCAATTGAAAAGGCACTTGGAGAAAAGCCGATTGTGGAAACTGGCATAGTAGAACACGGAAAGACATTTCGTAAGATACGTATAGACAACTCCTAAGAGCACAACTCTTTTTTATTTTTTAATATTCATTTTTTAGTTTGTTTCATGAGACTTGTCATTATTTGAAAAAACTTTGAGATGTCCCATTATTCCAAATGCAAATAGTGTATACGCCCACAGATAGGGGATGTCTATTGGATGACCAGTATAGTAAGAATCATCAAGTGAAAAATACAGATAACCAAGATCAGAGACTACAAAGCAAAACATTCCTAAAAACAGCAAAATCCATGTAAAATGAACTGCACCTCTAAAAAAGATGGCAAGACCCAATATCACCGGAACCAGAGATATAGAATCAAGCACCGGGTATGAGGTGGCAAGTATCTTCTCATACATGTCAAGATCAGAATTGCTATCAGCAGTAACGTAGATAGTCACACCCATAACAACAACAGGCGCAACAGTTGCAAGCACAATCATTTTCTTTGAGATCGATTTTCTAAATGGCTTTACATAATAATATGAAAAGGCAAAAAAGAAAAAATACCCTGCAAGCCAGAAATAATCAGCAGGTGATGGCCATGGTTTTTCTCCATACACCAATTCAGATATCATCCATATTCTTTCACCTACAAACCAAAAGACCAGACACAGTGCAAGCAATATCCAGGCCTTGCCATGGTTTCCTGTTTTGCCAGTTTTTACAGACATTATCAAAGAAAGTACTAGTGCAAACAAAGATACCCCAAAATTTAACCAGTCAGATGCCAGCGTAGCAGAATGTTTTCCAAATAAATTTGAAAACAATAATGCAAATGATATTGCAAGTAATATTACAACAAGATATCTCATCGACGAAATCTTTTCAAAAGCCAACATCTACATTATCACTAGTCTTACAAAAATTCTTGTAATATCAGTTTTAAATTTTATTAAAAAAATCAACCAGGGTATTTTCTTCAGCCAGATCCCCAAGATATGATTTTATCTCAGATATTACCGACTGGTATTTTTCCTTGTATACTTCAACAAGTACAGTTTTGAGATACTCAGGATGTTCATAACAATCAGAAATCTTGCAACCATAAAGCGCTCCAAGTCTTGCTACCACCAAATTGTATTCCACATTTCCCCTCCGCATCAATACTAATTCTATTGAAGACACAAGAGCTAGTTTGTACTGTTCAGAGTGGGAACCCACACAAGTAATTTGAGTCAGATTTTATAATATTTTGTATCCTAAAATCCTAAAAGATAGATACTAGTTGTACAAGCTAAAGGCGCCAGAAGGTTTCCCGCCAGGTGCCTCAGTTTTTGTCTTTAGCAGTTTTGTTATCTGCTCTATTATCCTATGTGCATCTATCGTAGCCTCTGACTTGCTTTTGTCATCTGCTGCGTTACTCTCAATGACAGCATAACGTGATACAATCTTCAAGTTCACATGATATTTTGACTCACCTTCCCATTGGAGAATGTATCCACCATCGCCCTGTACCATACCTAGCCAACGCAACGAGCCAAACCACTTGCCAAAAAGTTTTGCCACAAGTTGCTCAACTGTAACAGTAGTCGGTATGTATAGTTGCAATATCTGCTCAAATGGCACATTTTGACCAGATATCTTCTTTGACATGTTTTCAAGGACAATTCTAGATTTTTTTACCAATATAGAATCTAAATTCTTTGCAAGCTTGTATCCATAGTCTGTCTTTGCTACAAGACCTGCGCTTTCAAGTCTGTGTAACGAGCGTGCGAGACTTTGCTGGTGAATCCCAAGTTTTCGCACTAGTCCATTAAAAGTATACTTGGCATCAGATATGTCACTATCCTGGTTTAGCAGCGAGAGTATTTTTTTATCATTTATCTGAAAGTCATCAAGAGATATATCAGAAGAGTTGTCAATAATTATCTGGACTAGCTTTTTGTCTACTTCCACTTCCTTTGTGTCCACCGATTTTTCTTTTTCATCCAAGTCTTTTGTATTCAATATATCACCCAATACTCCATTTACTTATTTAAAACTAGTTTAACAGTCATCAGTTGGTCAGATTCGATCAAGTTTCTATCCTTAAGGATATCCAAGTTGAATCTATTCTTTCGTGATTTTGTATTCCTAGAGTTCAATCTCAATTTATTGTTACAACATGGACAGCGAATACCTACAGATAATGAATCAACAAATATTCCACATACAGAACATGGTCTCTGCCCTGCTGCAAACCTAAATCCCCCAACTGGCTTTTTTGCCGCAAATCTATAACAGATTCCTTTGCACTTCAATTTTTTTCTCTCCAGTTACATCCAATGTTGTTTTATACATAAAATAGACTAGGATTCTCAAAACCTAGTCACATATAACATCCTTCAAACTAAAAATAAATACGAGAGCCAAATGATAAAATCAAATCATGATTGAGATATGGCCGTTTATCGCAATTTCAATTCCTGCAATGGTATTTCTGGGCATACGCCATGCACTTGATGTTGATCATATCACTGCAATAGATAATTTAGTACGATTGCACAATGCAGTAAAAAAATCTCGTCTGGTAGGAACAGGCTTTAGCGTAGGCCACATGATCTCAGTGCTTGCAGAGATGATCTTCATAATTTACGTAATAGGCAGCATAACAAATTCAGACAACATATCATTATTGGGTGGAGTCATCGGTGCAGTAGCACTTGGAACAATAGGTGCGACCAATATCTATTCCATGAAAAGATGGGGCAAGAGTGGCTCTGCAATACTTGCAAGTAAAGTATTAGGCAAAACAGGAATTTTAGGTCCAACAGGTTCAGCAATAGTAACAGGACTTGTATTTGGTCTAGGATTTGATACCGCCACACAAATTTCAGCAATTACACTTTCAGCAGCATCATCCGCAACAACAGGTGTCCAGTCAGCCTTTATTTTAGCAGGATTTTTTGCAATAGGAATGATAACCGTAGATACATTTGATAGTATCATACTGCGTTCTGCCTTTTCAAAAATGTTTTGCACAAAAGGCTTTAAGATAATATCATACTCACTAAGTGGAACAGCTCTGATGATTGCATTAGTTACATCATATGAAATACTAACAAACTCAGAGATACTTCCAAAGATGACAGGTCCCATCTTAGCAATAGGCATAATGTCAGTATCGTTCACATATGCGTTTTTTACACAAAGAAAAACCGTACAAGAAAAATTCACAGAATAGTAGATTTACAATAAGACACTAACCTCATTCTCAAAAGGGATATTCTTCTACAACAATAATATTCAAAATAGCACCATAGCGTTTCATGACTAGCAAGTATATCCTAGCAGGAATTGCAGTAGGAATATTTCTCGCAGGACTAGGTATAGGCTATGCCATTTTTATAAACACTGTAAACCCATACCAAATGATGAGTGGAAATCCTTCTATGTTTAATCAAATGATGGGGAAAAATCCACAGGTACAAGGACAATGCATGTCATACATGATGCAAAACCCACAGTACATGAGCCAATTCATGACACAGAATCCACAGTACATTGGTCAATTGATGGGAACCATGATGCAAGATCCCCAGATGAGACAACAGATGTACAGTTACATGCTACAAAACCAAGATTTCATATACCAAATGATGAAAGACAAGAACTTTCAAAATACCTACATGGGTCCATGGATGATGCAGAACAACTTTACCTACAACGGGATGATGTGGCGCCGATGATATCAAAGATAATCAACAACATCATTATAACTTGCAGATACAATACCCAATTACAATAATGACAAAGTTCAGCTACACCACCAAGACCGAAAAAACAATAGACAAGACAATAGAGGACATTACAACAAATCTAAAAGAGATTGGTTTCGGGGTCTTAGGGATACTTGATTTTAAAGCAATTTTGCAAAAGAAAGGGCTCAATTACAAAGAAGAATATAGACTGCTAGAAGTATGTAATCCTGGCGCAGCAAAACAGGCACTAGAATCAAACCCAGAGATAGGACTGTTACTGCCATGCACCATTGCGGTATACCAAAAAGACAAGGAAAATTTCATCAGCCTTGCCAGGCCCACTGTGCTTCTTGCAACTATCAAAGACAGCAGATTAGACAAGATGGGTAGTGATATTGAGCAAAAACTTGTAGATGTAATTGAAAAAATAAAATAAATTATTTTTGTTTTTTTGTAATTGCAATAACTGCTATTACAATTCCAGCAATGCCAATTCCTATTCCAGTCATACTTATCATGTACAATTTGTCGGTAGTATCTTTTACCTGTTGGAATGATTGTACAACATTTGATACACTCTTTGCTGCCGAGTCTGCATTATTTTTTGCATCTTCAATGTCACTTGTCAATTGATTCACAAGTGTGCCCATTTGGCTTGTGTCAACAGAACTGCCAGATGAAGATCCACTTGATGCTGGAAAGTTCAAAACATCCACACTTGCAACATCATCAAGAGGTATCTCAGCATCAATTGCTTGTTCGTTTATCGAACCCTTGAATACAAGATTGTATGTTCCAACCCTAGTCGGAATCAATGGTGAAACATACTGTCCATCAACTGTACTGCTTGGCAAAAAGTCAAGAGGTTTTGTTACACCACCATATTGAATTGAAATTTGCATATCCTTTAGTGCATTAATTACAGGGGTTGCACTGTCACCACTTCCCTTTTTGACTGTGACTTGGACTGCATTTACAAGACCAGTGTATACCGGCTCGTTGTCCCAGCCAACTTCAACAAGGTAATTCCCAAAGACTTTGGTTATATGCGCTTCAGCAGGCTTTACACCCAAGGGTGAGACAAATACAAGAGTTGCAACAAGAAACAATACAGTCCCAGTAACAAGAAATTTTTTCATCATGTTATCCACGTGACGATATCTTAGAATCGCACCTGTGATTTGAATCTAGTTACCAATACTACACCTGTAATTGAAATTATAATCAAGACGGCAGGCAATGGAAATTCTGGCACTGCAGGAGTAGATGCCTCTTGAATGTTATATGATGCAATTAATGCTGGATGAATGCCTACATGTGCATCTTTCATTATGGTATTGGCATCTGCCTTGTTACCTAGATCTTGAACTAGCTTTGTAAAGCCAGCAGCAATCTTGTCATTTCCAGCAACACTTGAGTTCTTTGATGCTACATCACTGAACATTTGTTGTGCGGCAGTTGCAAGTCCTATTGAATTTTCATAAGCATTCTGATTAACTATAGTAGCAGGCATTGACGTGGAACTTGACATGCCTGACATGGAGCCAGACATTGAACCACTAGTGCCATTACCATTCATGTTCATTTGTGACATGTCATTCAAGTCAACAGTAGAATTTAGTGCGTCACCGTATTTTTCAAGTGACTCTTTTAGAACAAAAACTACAGCAAGTGCTTGTACTGTAGAATTGCCAAGTTTGGACGAGTCCACTCGAGCAGATACAGATTCATCAAGATAGTTACCAAGCAGGGTTACATCATCTTGTGTACCAGTTGCATTGTTAGATTGAGCATCAGATATAGTAGAATTGATAAGAGTTGGAATTTGCTTTGCCAACAAGGCGTTTCTCTCACCCGTCTCTCTAGTGTCATTTGCATTCCAATATTCATTTAATGCATCTGCATAGTATCCTATTGCTTCCTTGCTACCTACATGTTTTGACACAAGACCAACTTCTGTCTTTATTTCAGAGACTTTGGCAAGCCATGATGCGCTCTCATCCCCACCAAAGTTATGTGCAAAAGCAGGATGAGTATAGATTAAACCTGATGTTAGAATCGCTGATAACAATATTGCAATTAATTTATTGTTCACAGAAAATAAACAAGATTTGTCATTTAAAAGTCTTATAGTACAACAATCGAATGACATAAAGATCATGCAATAAGCATTGTCAACAATCTAATGTTCGATGATTGTACCACAAATTGAGCAAGAGCAATATACTAAATCAAACAATTCAAGTTGTACTAGATGTCAAGATCAACAAGCAAAAACAAATTCCTCATCGTATTTATCATCGGAATTATCGTAGCTGTAATATCAGTTCCAAGCATTCCAAGTGCACATGCTCATGCAATCATAACAAAAAGTGATCCAGTTCCAGGACAGTCCCTTTCAGCTGCACCATCAAAAGTTGACATTTACTTTAGTGATCCAGTCGATATCCGGTACAGTGAAATAAAAATTCTAGATGCAGACGGGCAGCAAATTGAAAAAAGTGACCAACATTACATAGGAAGTGATCAAACAGCACTCAGTGTGTCACTTCCATCAGACCTGAAAAATGGCATTTATACAATATCGACCAAAGTGCTTGACCAGACAGATGGTCATGTCACTGAAGATGCATTTGTTTTTGGCATAGGCCAGGAGGTACCAAAGAGTACCACAACTCCCACCTCAAGTAACTACCAAGAAGTATCAATACCTGAAACAATAACAAGATTTCCGACACTTGTGGGACAGATAGTAGTTGCAGGAATTGCATCTGCATCTTTATGGTTATGGGGACCTGTCTCAAGAATTCCAGGATTTGGAAAGACAACTGAGGCCACAAGGGCCAAGATAGACAGCGCAATGGCAAGACTTGCAGTAATTGGCTCCATAGTAGTAGTATCATCAGGCTTTGCAATGATAATTGTCCAGGCCTATTCCATCAATGCAGGAATACTCGATGCAATATCTACAAAGTTTGGAAACATGTGGGTTTTGCGAATGATAACATCGTCAGTATTACTTGGCATGTCGTTGATGCTATACCAAAAAACAAGAAAAAATCCTGCAATCATTTCAAAATACCACACAGCAACACTTCTTGGAATAAGCTTTACAGTACTTTTGACAACCAGTCTAATCAGCCATGGCGCTGCAACAGGCCAGATAACGCCACTCTTGCTAGACTTTTTCCACAATGTGTTTGCATCATTATGGATTGGAGGAATAATCTATATTGCATTTGTAGTCATGCCACAAGTAAAAAAATCAGATCAAGGAAGCGGCATCATGTCAATAATAATTCCAAGATTTTCCATACTTGTCATATCAGTACTTGGTGCAGTTGTAATTACAGGACCATTCCTGTTGTATTTACTAGAAAATAATCTTGCACTCACATTAGCGTCATTTTATGGTCGAGTCTTGATTGTAAAATTACTTTTGGCTTGCGTCATGATTGCGTTTGGAGCATACCACCAAACATTTCGCAGCGAAGACAGGCAAGCATCATCATCAAGTCAAGGCATCAGAAACCCCATCATGCAATTATCCAGTCCAAGCCAATCCATCTCAAGATTTGATAAAACCATAAAGATAGAAGCTCTAATTGGTATCGCACTTGTTGCCACTGTTGCAATACTTGTAGATTCAGGTCTACCATCAGGCGAGTTTCAAAATCAACTCCAATCAGTACAGTATGATGTATTTGGTCTTACTACAAATGCAAACCAGGCACTACCTGGTCTTTCCCAGACAGGGTTTATCGATAATGGAAGCAGAATTGTTTCATCAATTTCGCCATTTACCACAGGAGACAACAATTTTGTAGTGTCATTTCTTGATTCTTCCAAAAATCAGATAGACATGGAATCTGCACAGATAAAACTCACACAGACTGACAACAACATAGGGCCAATAACAATAGATGCCAACAAGACAGACACCGGCACCTTTACTGCCAAGACAGACTTTGGATTTCCAGGACACTGGACATTACGAGTAGAAGGAGTACAAAATAAGCAAAACTCATTGAACCTTGTCTATTCATACAACTTTTTTGTCAAGCCAGGACTAGGTAATCTCCAGACAGACATCAAAGAATACAAGACCCCAGGAAACAGCAGTACCCCAAGATATCCAGTATACGACAGCACCCGAAACAAGGTCTGGGTTGGAGACACCACACTTGGAAGCGGCAAGATACTTGATTTTGATTTGGCTACAAACAAATTCACAGAACACAAAATTCCAGGACTAAACAGCATGGTCTATTCAGCACTTGACTCACATGACACTCTATGGTATATTGATTACACAAGAAAAGTTCTTGGAAACTATAACCCAGATGACAATTCCAACAAGGAATATCCAATTCCAAACCAGGACTTTCTCACATCAATAGCAATTGACAGAAACGATACCGTCTGGATAACTTCACATTCTGATGACATATTGAAATTTTCTCCATCTACAGGAAAATTTGATTCCATAAAACTTACGCCAAAATCAGATCCACTTGACATGGCAATTGACAACACTCAAGGTACAATATGGATTGCAGACGGAATTGGAAAAATAACAAGTTTTGATATTGCAGCAAGCAAGGCGACAGATTATACCCCACAGGACAATTTCACCATGAAAGGGCCCACGGGAATAATCCTGGGCTCTCAGACAGGCAAGATATACATCTCAGAGCATGAAGGACAGGCAGTCACTGTCTTTGATCCCCTATTAAAGACATTTAGAAAGATTCCACTTGATTCAAACCCAGACAATCTACCATATGGCATGGCATTTGACAAATATCACAATCTTTGGGTTGCACAACACACATTTGATAAGATATCAGTAATAGATACAAGGACAAACCAAGTAATAGAAAAAAATATTCCAACATCTGGCACATGGGTCCAGTGGTTGACATCAGACTCTGAAGGAAACATAATCATGGCAGAAGAAAAGGCAAACGCACTTGCTGTAGTAGACATATCTGCAGGACCAGTACAAAGTATACAACAAGAAATCCAATCATCAATTCCAAGCTTGGGAGTAAATTACACCCAAGTGGTAGCACCTACAATGACAGGACTTTTGGTAATTGTAGGATTGTTTTATTCCAAGGGCGTGATTGATCTTAGAAAAGCCACTGATCAAATCAAGTCACAATCCTAAATACAAAATCAATAATACAATAAAAATAAAAAAGGAAAAAGTGGTTTTATCCACTTAGTTTTTTGAGGCCCTCTGCAATAGAAAATGTTGCAGTATTTCTATCACCAAAGGTGATTGGATCATGGCCGGTGTTTACTATTGCAAAGTCTGTGACTCCACTAGGTGTACCAATATCAAAATGATACAGACAGTTCTGTCCAGGTGTAGACAACTGTGACAGATATTCAGGAGATATAGGAGTTAATGTGTTTACACCTACATCCACCCTACCCTGCACAAATGATATCTTTGGAGTTCCATCACTATTACATGGTACATACATTGCAACATGTCCTCGGGTGGTCAAAAATGGCGTGGTATCCACCATATCCAAAAATTCACCAGGTTGCAAAGTTATTCCTTTGAAGGAGAACCATTCTTCAGTCGGGATATCATTTGTGACGGGCTGGTATTTTACACCAGCTGCATATGCATTTGTTTTTGTCACAGGACTGATTGCAAGTCCCACAGTAGCAACTATAGCAATTGCCACAATTGCAGTCAAGATTTTTTTATGCATCATGATTTGAGAACTAGAAAAAATATTTCAAGAAATTGGTATATTCGTAGAACATACCAATAATGGAAAACATGTGAATTTAGACATTGCAAAAATTATGCAAAAAAAATATTTTAGAAAAATGGCTCATTTTTGCTGGATGACCGCACTTGTCATACAGCAAAAAAAGAGCAGTGATGAAGCCAATACGATACGCTGTACCACACATGACACCAATTTACAAAATAAACAAGATGGTACATTTAACGAATATACCACAGATTCGACTAATTTGTTCGATGATTGTACCATTTCGTTTAAATTAAAATTTGAACCAATTAGAGATGTGTCAAGATACGACAATATCATCGAAAACAGATCAAATCTGTTGACTCTGATAATGTTTCTAGTAATTGGTATTTTAGCGGTGCCTGTAATTTTGCCACACTTGCTTCACAAGTTCCAAGTATTCCACATTTTGATTCACCTCAGCGGAATAAGTCTTGCAGTGTTTCTTAGCGTGATTTCAGCAATTGCATATTCCAGGGTCAAGACCAAAAGAATGTTCTTTACAATGATAGCATTTTCATTATTTGTCATAGCAGAAGCATTATCACTTGTAGACGCAGCATGGCAATACACATACTATTTAGGTCCGTTTCCCGCAGAAGAGATAGGTCATTTCTTTGAATTGTCAACTCTTGGAATGTTTGCGATCAGTGTATTTAGGAAGGACTAGACATGGATAGAACATCAGAGATAGTCAACATCATTGAAAAAAATCCTGGGATAAAATTCAGGGAGATAATGAGGGAGACAGGATTCAAAAACGGTGTACTAAGCTATCACACAAGAAAGCTAGAAGAAAATGGAGCTGTGAAAATTGACAGAAAGTTAGGTGAGACTAGATTTTATCCTCTTTTTGTAACAGAAAAAGAATCAGTCTTGATATCAAGCCTTAGGCGCGACACCCAAAGACAGATACTTTTGGCGCTACTACGGGATTCTCCACTTGGATTCAATGATCTTGTAGGTCTAGTCAAAAAGGCACCATCCACAGTATCTACATTTCTTTCAAGACTTGTAGAAGACAACATCATTGAAATCAAAATAATAGAACTACGAAAGACATATTCCTTGAAAAACCCAGACATGGTACGAGAGATAATAGAAAAATACAATCCAGTGTTACTTGAAAGAACTGCATACAACTTTGCAGACACATTTGCAAACCTATAGTATATCAAAAATACAATAAACCTGTTATGACATAATGAGAAGATACCCATTGTTTATTTATAGATGAAAAATAACAATTCATGAAAATTGAAAAAGATTGCAATCATATTCATTAGCGGATTTGTCTTGTTTTCAGGTATTTTTTTCACATCAGCATATGGCGATGGGCTTGCAAGTGAGATACTCCCTCCTGCAATGATTGGAAACAAGAATGTCACATTGTCAATTAACTCATCACCATTTTTGATTGACAACAATCATGTAGGAACACAGATAAATTTCATAGTACAGGATGCATCAAATCAAGTCCCATTCCAGCAGGTAACACTATCAGTTGCTGCGTTCAAGGACAATAATGCACTGTTTGGCCACATATTCATGAGTGACAGTGGCAACTTTTTGTTCAATGTCATACCTGACAATTCTTCAAACAATATCACAATAACAGAAAAAGGCGGCATACTTCCAGGACTGTTAGGCCACAGTGGGACATATGACATCAAAGGACCAGTCTTTGTATCAGGAGGCCTGTACAAATTCAAGATTAATGTTCTAACACTTGGCTCCTATGACAACCAAATAAGCAAGTCCTATGATGCTGCAATATCAATACCTCAAACAAACCAGTATACGATATACGATAATGAAGACGGGAAGCAAACAGTCTCCATTATTGCATATTATGACACACTAGGAAATTTCCAGTATGATAAAGACAATAAAAAAATGAGTTTTACAATGCCGTTTAACTGGGGCCCTGACAACCTAAAACAAGTTACGGTGGTACACCAAGAACTAAAGATACCAAGATCCTTTGCAACATTTGTCGTTACAAAATACGATGCAAGCGTTAACGGCATACAACTTCCAGACAAGGCAATAAGCATCGATGACTATTCTTCAGACGAATACAGAATCATTCACTTGATACTATACAAACAAGAGATAGCCACCATCAGTCAACAACAAAATACAAAACAAGAGATGGACTTTACATTGTCCCCAAGCAACCAGACTGCATTTCCAGTAATCCAATATACAAGAAATGCCCAGTACAAGGTAAGCCTCAGCTGGGACCCACCCAAAATCATGGCAGGACAAACAACAAAATTATCATTCCAGGTGCTTGACCCCTACATTGTGAACAAGACGGTAGGCTCTATATCATATGACTTTTCTGCAATTGAGGGAAAGAATGGTCTTGCATACCACAAGAGTGGAACTACAAACAGTGACGGTACACCAAACATAATAGACATGAACCTTCCAGACAACTATACAGGCCCAATGACTATGGGATTTGAGAACCTAAATGGAAATAGTTTTGCAGATGCAGAGTTTACTGCAATTGTATCAAGACCTGTAATAGTGCCTGAATTTCCATCAGGTGCCATCATGATATCATCAATTGCAGTATTTGCCACAGCCCTGATTTTGCCCAGATTTTTGAAGACATGAAGATAAAGCGAGGTACAGGAATCATGATTGCAGGTATTGCCATGTTCCTAGCAGGACACTTTCTCTCCCAGCTGGTGCTAAATCTTACCCCAACAATAAATCCTGCAAATTCAAGTTTGATTGCAGATGCAAACTATCACATGATAGCAATGAGCAATCAGTTGACAACTGTCAGCCAGTTTGGAATAATCGCACTAGTGATTGGTGCATTTGTGTTTTTCATTGACAGAAGAACAGGTTAGAGATTTTACCCTTTCATGCCATATCCTACTAGGACTGAATAGCAACCAAGTCCACATTCCTCACATATTGGCTTCATGGAAGAGCTCTCCGCACTTCCAATACAACATGGCCGTTTTTCTCTTCCCATGTGGTCAACTGATACAATTGCCCAGGTAGGACAGTCAACAGGAGTTGTTCCACGTCCCCCCCAGTTTTTTTTCATTAGTTCCAGTTGGCTGTCAGGATTTATGATATAATCATCATCAAATTTTTTCCTCATTGACATGATGTTATCTACAACTCTAGTCCTCTCAGGACCAAACGGCAGGAACAGTGGGTCTCCCTTTGCAAAGGGAGTGTGGAATTGGAATCCAATCTTGTTTGTGTGATCATGCCATTCCTCCATGACATCGTTGACTGTCTTGTAGTTTTGCGAGTTGATTGTCATTGTTATCCAGATATCTTTCCAGGCCTTGTCGCCATTATTTTGTACATATTCTAGAACATGTTTTCGAGTTTTATCATAAGAGCCAGGACCACGAATCTTGTCGTGTATCTCTTTTGTACCATCAATTGAGATCCAGTAAAAGTACAGGTTTGGAATTTTTCGTATCGGTAATGTCCCATTTGATACAATGCAGACACGTTTTGGAAATTGCTTGACAAACAAGTCTATCACATCAGGACGCAGTGTAGGTTCTCCTCCAACCAATGTTATAATAAAAACATGATTTTTCTTGAATTTTTCATCAATTACTTTTTGCCATTGTTCAACTGTAAGCTCTTCATTTTCTTTTCTGTTTAACCACCAGTAACAATGGGTGCAGTGGAGATTACATACATTTATGATGTCAGCAGATCCATAAAGCGGACTTTTTCTATGAAGCAACTTGTATCCTGCAAACTTGCCAAATATGTGAAAATAGCAAGGCATCTCTTGGATTATCTGCGTAAAACCTCTTCCCATTATTTCCATGATACATAATAGTCACAAAGATGCTTAAAAGGAATTTTGCAGGCTGATTTTACAATGACATGGGCATACTCTCAAATGCCACAGACATGGGATCAATTTGCACACATCAATGTAGTAGTACACTTGACCTGATCCATATGGCGTATCTTTCTTGTAATGATATCTCTTAGCTCCTCAATACCTGCGCACTCTACTTTTACTATGATATCATAGTTGCCAAAAACACCTGAGACTTCTTTTACGTCACTTATTGTTTTTACACCATCTACGATTGCCCCTTCCGCACCCATCTCACAATTTATCATGATATATGCGGTCTCCAACCACAATATATGGTAGTTATAATATATCAAATTTTTGCTGACACACCACCAAGATCCGGGACACGGGCACAAACATACCATTTATGCAAAAAAACACATGTACACAATTATACAGGATACAAAATTTTCAATGTCAATATAAACAAAAAAGAAAGAAATGTAAAACTACTGATCCCCAATTAGGAAGGTCACATTTACAGTAGTTGTTACTTGTTGGTTTGCCGTAAACACAGGCGTAGACTTGTCAACCATTGAGGCTACCATGGCTCCATGATATACAGGCATTGGAGTAGGAGTAAACTCAGATAGATTCACGGCCTTTACTCCGATTATCTTTTGTTCCAAAGGTACAATGGCCTTTTCTGCCCGCGATTTTGCATTTAGTATTGCTTTTCCAAGCAAGTCATCTTGCATGCTCTGTTGTTTGTCAGGAGAAAGTGAGAACGAAATATCATCTACTCGGTTTGCTCCTGCACCTACAGCAGAATCAACAATGTTTCCTGCCAATGACAATTTTGTTGTCTTGACATACAACATATTTGATGCATGATAACCTGCCAGTACACTCTTGTGTATTCCAGTGGAAGGATCAGGTATAGAGTCATTGTACACAGGATATATTGAAAATCCTGCAGTACTGATTTCATCTGTTGTAATACCCGTACCTTGTACTGCAGCTACTACGGTATTCATTAGCTGCGAGTTTTCACTGATTGCATCTTTTGCTGTCTTGGCATCAGTATCTACTCCAAACTGTACTGTCACCAAATCAGGTGTTACAGATTCAGTTGCAGAACCAGTGACAGATACAGTTCTTTCCCGCGATGCAGGAATTACTGTTGTCTGCCCATAAGCTCCCTGTTGTGATACTTCAAGACTTGCAAAGATTGCAGTTGATACAATCAAGACTGCTGCAAGTGTTGCAAGCATTTTTTTTGTTGGCATGTCATACCAATATGCAGTACAGCTTATAGGCTTTGATTAAATTTCATTTTAACTTAATTTTTTTAAAAAATTTATAAAACATAAATCAAGATATGATATTTTTTGTGCAATGCATTATATTTTACAAATATTGATTATTTTCTTGATTGTCTAAATTTTGAAAAAAGTCTTGTTCCAAAAAATACTGCAAGAAAAGCAGCAGAGGCACCAAGTATTGCAATCACAATCATGGTATGATCAGGTATTTTTGATACAGACCCTACAGGCGCGCTGGTTGCAGCAAATGGAGCCGCAGTCATGTTAGAGTGAAGCGATTCAGATGCCTTCATCATTGCCCTCTGTGCCACCTCAGGCATTTGAGGTGGCTGATTTTCAGCCTGGTTTTTTTCTACTAGGTACACAAGCGGACCCACTATAACAAATGCTGCAATTGATGCCAGATAGTGTCTAAGTTGCATAAAGATTGCATCTTTTTTTGATTTTGAAACATTATTTTCCATTGGAGTAGATGGCGGTACAATCACAAATGCAGTCTTGACAGGCCCATAGTATTTCATTTGCTTGTTTTTTGAGCTGAGTTCTATCTTTTCTACCTTGATAAGTCCAACGCCAAGCAGGCGGTTTATGTGCCAGTTGACAAGGGGCAATGAGACATTAAGTGACTTTGCAATATCGTTTGTGCTCAGCACACCTTGTGATATCTTTCCAAAGATTGCCCTTCCGGTGTCATTTGCAAGCTCTTCTCCAATTATTTTTATTCTCTGGTCCTCAGTACTTATTACCTCGATATGCTCTTCTGCCTTGACTAGAAAATCATCATCTTTTTCCATGGTATAATTCAGATATGCTTTACAACATATAATTTAACAAGGATTGGTCCAACTCTGTAGAAATTTTTATCTTGTCCAAGGATGACCCTTAAATGCCAAATTGGAACCAAAGATCGATTCTGTTTTCCAGACTCTTTTAGTATAATTTTATAATAATCAAAAATATGAGTACAACGCCACAATCCCATGGTACCATAAGGAGTACACCATGAGCACTCCAAGAGAACAAAAGGCAATAGCAGTGCTTGCAATAGAGCACACCTTGTTGAAAATAAGTAACGACACATTGACCAAGGTAGAATCAAAGCTTCAAAGCGAATACAACTCTAGCATATCAGACTGTTATGACCATCCAGAATACCTTGCAAATGTTCTCAAGAACATATTTGGTACTGCATACGCCAAAGTGATAGGTGATGTAAACTCGTATCTACAAGAATTTACATATCAAAAACCAATAGCAGAATTTCTTGCCAAAATGCAGTAAGATATCAATCATTTTCACAAGCTCGTTAATTGATGCTCATAGATACTGTAAAACTAGGGCCAGTTTTGTAGGTACATCATGCTGCCTGTTATTTTCGACCTTTGGGGATGCATGACAGAATTATCAAAGAACTGCAGCGATATGAGTAATGCCTCATCGACATATATCGGAATAGTAGGAGGTGCGATAACTGGAGGAGTTGTTAGCTGGTGGGTATATAACAGACAGAGAAAAACATCAGATCAACAAGACAAGATACTAGGAAGAATAAAGGACCTGGAAGAAAACCATACTGAAATATTGAAAAAATTAGAAGCATTTGATGACAAACACGCATCATCACTTGACTCATTACAAGAATTAGACAAAAAACTAGATTCCATACTTGATAAGGTAAAAAACAAGTAGTTTACTTGCTTGAAAATGACCACTTGTCTTCCTTGTGCATCTTTAGTATCTGATCAGGAGGGATGTCTTTGTGGTCCACGCCGATGTGATTTGTATATCCTAGCAGACTGGTAAAATTTTTTCCGCAAACAGGACAGTCTTTTGAAAATCCGCCCATGATACACATTATAGAATTTTATATTTTAACATATTCCATATTATCACACGCAACTAGAACAAAACCAGTGTCATTCAACATATAAAAACTGGTTTTAAAAAAAATGAATGCCAAATATTGTAACTATTTCTTGCCAGACTCTTCTATTGCCTGGACTAGATATTCCATCATTTTTGCAAGTCTCTTTTGATTATTAATTACCTCTAGTATAGTTGGTGCTCCACTATCCATTGGTTTTTGAATTGGCGCAGTCTCACTTTCATGTATCTTTAGTGCTGCTTCAAGAAATTCTTCTTTGCTTGTCAATCTACACCCAGAGTATATTGTACAATCTAGTATTTATCATCCTCGTAGATTCTCTCTTTTGTAAAAACTCTTCAGATATTATTTCTTGTAGACAACACAGAATAAAAAACGGTTATGTGACAATGTCCCCACTAGAGCCAGTAGAAAGATTGTTCCATGATTGATTCTTGTAATGATACGTCCATCCCCATGGATCTTCATTAAAAGAGTCAACACCAGTGAAATAATGATCAAGATAACTAAATGGTGTTGTAGATCCTGTTTGCCCATTACCATAAGTTCCCAAGAGTATGTCTGATTCGGAGCCTCCAAAATCAAATTTTCCCATGTCCTCCCTTGTGGCCAAAGTTGGAGAAAATGTTCCAGTAAACGTTGCAATATATCCTCCACTAAATTCACCTGTCGCAGTCTTTGGTTCAAGTACTCCATTTTGTGGACTAGGAACACCTGCAAATGTATGGAATTTTCCGTCATATTGTACTAGAGCATAGAAACTTCCATCAGGTACTTTCCAGATTTTGATGTGTTTTGTATAATTATCTAGTGCCCAATAACCAGAAAATCCAGAATCTTCATCATTTGTAACTTTATAGTTGATGTCAAGTACCAGAGAAGAGCCATGTAGCACATTGTTGTCATGTAGAAATGATTTGTGAGATATTTAGTGTGTAGGTATTGCATTTACTGATTCTATTGGTGCAATTAATGATATAATTGCCATAGAGCTTGCCGCTATAACGAGCAATTTGAGATAGTAAAGTTTTGGCATAGTCATTGCATCAAAATTACATTACAGATATTTAGAGATGATCCACACAAATGATACTATTTCAAATATTTCACATCATCAAACACAAATGGCGTGCAAGCCAGATACAATTTAGAATCTCAAGATCCTTGTGAAAAAATGATTTAATACAATTTAATTAAAAAAAATAATATCAGACACCATATTTTTCAACATATTTTATAGTCAAAATTTGTAGTTCATAGTCATGTTTATAAGATAGGTCCGGTACTATGGAACAATTGTCAGACATGGTCAATCCCACACGTGAGGACTGGATAGCATTTCTTGCATCCATAATGAGTGGAACTTCATCTGCAATTGGAGCTAACTCAAATCCAACAATAGTGATATTTGGTTTAGTTATTGCTGCAATAGGCAAGTCTCTACCATCACTCGGAGATTGGAAAAATTTGGCGGTGTATCAGAGAATAGAGGATATTATATTGTTTATTTCCACAGTCGCAGGATATTTAGCAACTTCTCTTTCTGGAAATACGCATTATGTAATTTGGGGAATAATTTTAGGTATGATAGGCAAAGCAATTCCATCTCTAATTAACTACAAAGATGATCCAAAATCAAGAGTAGAAGATGTTGCATCTCTTGTCATAGTAGCAATAGGCGGTGCCATATACTTTTTACAAAATGATACCAATAGTGCTACTCTAGTATTGGCTTTAGGAATAATCTCAAAGGCACTTCCTTCATTACAGGGAAAGAATGCACAGCCTCAACAAAATGACCAATAGGACAACGCTACGTATAGGATGGTAATACATACAACATGTCTATAAAAACAGATTTTGTCAATTGGTTGATTGCCAACGTTCCCGGACTTGATGCATATTATGGAATCGACAAAATAAACCAGTGGGCAAGCGGTTTACTTGGCAGTGTAATATATGACAGATGGTTTAACAAATGGCAGACAGGAGACATATCAGGATTAAAAGCAGACATTAATGCTGTAATAACAGGAATCAATTCACAGTACAGCAACTATATGGACAAAGCAAAAAACAGTGGCGACTTTATGAGACAGATTATTTACACAATTTCAAATTTTGTCCAACAAACTAAAGATCAAGTGACAATGTGGCAAAGCATTGTTTTAAATTCTCAGACAGATCAAAAAATGAAAGATTTTGCCCAGAGTTTATTGACAGCATATCAAGCACAATTCAAACAGACTTCAGATACTTTATCATTATACCAGAAAGATCTAGCAGACGGCATTGCAAAAGGCATATACATTTGAAAACATATTTTTGGAAAAATAATGACAGTTTTGTATTTTAATCCTGTTATACCCCTATAGTTTTCCGTACTCTTCTTCATCAGAGTATGCCCTTTCTGCGTGCTCTTCAATATCAAGTCCTGCCTCTTCAACTTCGGGCTTGACACGGATTGGAATCAATGACTTGATTATCTTGAGTATGACCCAAGTTCCTCCAAATCCCATGATTACCGCAATTGCCACACCTATTGCTTGTGCCCCAAGCTGTCCTGGATTTCCAAAGAGCCAGCCGTTTATTCCAAGATGGTTTACTGCAGAATCTGCAAACACTCCAACTAGTAATGAACCAATAATTCCTGCAACTCCGTGCACTGCTCCAATATCAAGTGCATCATCAATCTTTAGTTTCTCTTTAAACACAGGAACCATCAAAGATGATGCAAAGCCTGCAATAATTCCAATTACTACAGCATATTCCACCCCAACATATCCTGATGCAGGAGTAATTCCTGCAAGTCCTGCAACTGCACCGTTGATTGCCGCAATGACACTTGATTTTCTTGTCCTAATCCAAAATATTACAACCCAGATAAGACATGACACTGCAGATGCCATCTGTGTGTTGACAATTGTAATGCCTGAAAGTGAGCCTGCTGCATATGCACTTCCTGCATTAAATCCAAACCAACCCAGCCACAACAACGAAGATCCTAAAACTGCAAGCGGGATGTTGTGGGGCACCATTATTCCAGGGCCAAATCCTAGTCTTCTTCCAAGAACAAGTGCCGCTGCAATTCCTCCAACACCTGTAGTTGTGTGAATTATCATTCCTCCTGCAAAATCCACTACTCCAAGTTTGTGGAGCCACCCGTCTCCCCATATCCAATGTACAAGCGGATAGTAAATCAGTGCACTCCATGCTACAATAAACAAAACATAAGCGCTAAACTTCATCCTCTCTGCAACAGCACCCGTAAGTATCAGAGGAGTTATTACTGCAAACATCATCTGGAACATGGCAAATGATACCCCTGGAACTGTAGGGGCGTAATGGAGCCCCTCATTTTGCGAGACACCTTTTAGGAATCTCCAGTCCATATTTCCCGTAATTCCCTCTCCAGTGTCAGGTCCAAATGTAAGACTAAAGCCTACTGTAAACCACATTACACTAAGAAGTGCAAGACCAAAGAAAATTTGCATGAAAACAGAGACTGCATTTTTTTGTCTCAAAAGTCCTGCTTCAAACATCCCAAGTGCTGGGATCATGAGCAGTACCAAGCTAGATGCTATCATCAGCCAGGCGGTATCGCCTGTGTTAATCGGAACGGGCAAGATGCAGATATCCCAGTGTATGGTCTATTAAGTATTTTCCAAACAGGCTTGCAAGAAAGAGATCAGGAAGGTGGAACCATGTGATGTACTTTTTCTGGCAATATTTTTAGTAAGATTCTTTTTTCACCGGGCCTTGCAAACGGATATTTTTCCACACCAAGATATTTTTTTGCCATCTTGTCAATGTGGATATCTGCCCCAACGTCTGTTTGTTCTATTACTTTGCCTCTGACTGTTACCATGTGATACGGATTGTTCTTGTCAACTATAGATACAGCAACTCTCGGGTCTCGTGATACATTTTTTTGCTTGACTCTCCCTTGTGCGGTATTTACTAGAATGACATCATCTACCAAGTCTATCCACACTGGTGTTATCTGCGGAGAATTGTCAGCCATCACTGTTGCAATATATCCAAGATTTGTATCAAGGAACAATTTTGCAACTTTAGGTTCAAGTTTCATTATACAGGAGCCTTGTTTCCAAACTTGCCTTGCATTATAATATCAGAGAGCGGTACTCGGGTGTTTGGTACCTCTCTTGCCTGGAGGTCTTGAGGCAACTTTTCTTTCTGTCCTTTCTTTCCAATTGCAATCATCACCATGACATCATAGTCTTGTGGAACTTCAAGTACATCTCTTGCCTTGGCATAATCAAATCCTGCCATTGCATGTGTAGCCAACCCTTGTGAGACTGCCTGGATTGCAAGATTCTCCCATGCAGCACCAGTATCAAACTGGTGTGTCAAGGATGGTTTTCCATTGTGTTCTTTCTTTGATAAAACAACAACAAGAGCAGACGCATCCTTGCACCATTGCTTGTTAAAGTCAATTAAAAGATCAAAAAACCCATTCCATTCACTAGAGCCTTTTTTTGCATACACAAATCTCCATGGTTGGCTGTTTGACGCAGATGGTGCCCACCTTGCAGACTCGAATAAAGAAAAAAGTTCCTTGTCAGGTATGTCATATTGCGCAAAAGATCTTGGCGACCATCTGTTCACCAGTACTTCATTTATTGAAAATTGTGGTACTCGAGTTTTTTGCACCTCGGAATCTATCATGGTACTACAAAATAATTTTGGATAATTAAGTCTAGCACTAGGGCTTGCCGTTTACTTTTGTAAATATTGGTTCCATGTACCTGCCAGATGCAATTACAGCCAATGATACACCACAACCCAATAGTATTCCACCTATTACATCCATCGGATAGTGGACCCCCACATAGACCCGAGAAAATGCTACCAACATTGCTTCAATTCCAAGTATTATTGAAAATACAATCTGTCTTGACCTGTTAAATGTCAACAAGAGTATTGTTGCACCTGCCGATACCATTACTGCGTGCCCTGACGGAAATGATGCGTCATGCTCATTTTTTATCAACAGCCTATCATCAGGTACAGTAGGTCTCTGTCTGTCAATTTCTGATTTTATCACGCTTCCAAGTGGAATTAAAATCAAAAACGCTATTGTAAGAAATACTGCAGTTTTTCTTCCATCTTTTTTACCAAACACAAACAATACTGCAACAACAGGAATCCAGATAAACTCTCTTCCAAATTTGCTCAAAAGTACCATGATATGGTCCAGTGCCCCTCCCACAGGATTTACACCAGATAATGCAGAATTGTCAAATGATACCACTTGAGAGTTATTATGAGAAATCAATACAGCAAGTATTCCAAATAATGCCAGCAGTACCGCAGAAGGTACAACATATTTCATCATACCCTTGAGGCAGAGTTTGTGGGCATTTCAAGATATCTCTTTGACATATCAACAATAAAGGAATTAGTTGACTTGTAACAAACTTAGCTTAACTCTAACCATACAAGCTTATGACAACTTATGAGATCGCCGGTGCATATACAAGACATGCAAACCAAAACAAACCCCACTGTGTGGGCAGGCGAAGTCCGCGCTCCCTTTAAGAAAGTAATAGCATATGATGCCTTGTTTTTGGGATTAGGCATCATGATTGGAGCAGGAATAGTTACAGCAGTCCTAGTCAGATAGGACTGTTTAATTTTTCAAAAAATCCCTTCAAGTTCATTTCATCAATACAAAATCTACATCACTTTTTTAAGTCATAAACAGTACAGTACATCTAGACGTGAAAATTCTAGTTTTAGTCATTGCAGCCTCAATAACAGTTGCAGTGATTGCCTCAATCTCACTTTTTGCATTTCATGACAATAGACCCACTTGTTCTTTTTGTCCTGAAATATCAACTCAGGCAAGCCAGTCTTTAGAAGAAAATAACCTGCCTATGCAAAATATCACTACTGTAATAATTCCACCAGGTGCAGAGGATGCAGGTTCAAGAAAAAACTATGAACCTCAATATCTTCATCTGGTAATTGGAGTCAACAACACTGTAAAGTGGATTAATGACGGTATTGCCAGTAGTAGCGTTTTTGCTGATAATCATGATGATCCTAATTTCTATAATGCAACTAGCCCCATACCTCCAGCAGAGAATCATGTAAAATCTCAAAACTTTCTAAAACCAGGGGAATCATTTGAGTATACGTTTACCAAAGTGGGTTATTTTGGATACCACAGCGAACCTCATCCATGGATGCGAGGATGGGTCTTGGTATTACCACAAGACACTGAAAATCTATTACGCACAGTTGTTCTAAACGACACAGACATCATCGGGCCATGTGCAATATTTGAGGTACCATGCCCAAATACACACACTGTTACCGCACAGAAACTTGGAACCAACATTTACATTGAAAAAATGACCCTAA
>JAGWGS010000200.1 GCA_028867235.1 Nitrososphaerota archaeon
GTACAATCTCTAAACTTCCTCCTCCAATATCAAAGAACAATACATTAGGAATTTGAAGTGCTTTTATTGCACCAACATATGAATACAGCGCTTCTTCTCTTTCAGACAGAATTTTAAAATTAAAGCCAGTTTCTTTTGATACATAGTTTAAGAATTCATTTTTGTTGCTTGCTTCCCTAACTGCACTGGTGGCAATTGGAAGTACAGATTTTATTGGATTTAGTTGTATAACATCTCGGAAAATTTTCAGGGTGTCAATTGCTCTAGACATGGGCTTTTTTGCCAATTTGCCTTTGTCATCTAGTCCCTCTCCAAGTCTTACCTTGATTCCTTCTTGTTGATATACATCAAAAGAATCATCGTCTTTTACATTATAAATTACCAGTTTAGCAGAGTTAAATCCCAGGTCTATTACAGATATTTTCAGATAAACAAACCCCTGTTCAAGTAGTTCATGTTACTATTAATCTACTTCTGATTTACATTTTTTTACTAAATGAAAAACATAGAAGATGTAGATCTATGCAAGTTTTTTCAAGTGTTTTGGAGTAAGTAACCATCTCAATTCTCCCTTGATTTTAGGAAGCGTGGTGATTACTTTGATTTTTGCCAAGCCAGCCTTTTTGAGGTTAATTCTACACTCAGATAGAGATATTGCCTCACTTATCATTTCGCTCAAATATGGTTCATGACCTACAACAAGTACGGTAGAATCTTGTTTCAATGTTGACAACACCGAATAAAATTCTAATCTATTACCTTCCGGTTTTAGACAGTCAAGCTCTTTTATCTCATTTTTGTATTTGAGAGATTTTGCTACAATGGCAGCGGTTTGTTTTGCACGCAAGAGAGGGCTCGTAAAGACGCCATCCAATGATATCTTCAAAGAATTAAGTCCACTTGATAAATCGATGATTTCTTGTTGTCCTTCTGATGTGAGGGATCTCTTGGAATCCCCGGGTGATGGAGAAGAACGTCCAGCTTCCCCGTGTCGCAATATCAGCAAATCCATTTACAGATCAATGATTTGTAGACACTTATGAATTAAACAACACGTGCAAACATCTATTGGAAATATGACTGTCATCTGAAACTTCATATTATTTTTAATATTTCATAGAAGTACAATTACTATATAGAGTACAATCATTATCTTGTACTAATTGGTATAATCATCACCTATGAAAGAATTCTTAGTTACGGCAAAACCTAAAACTAGCATTTGCATCAAAGGGATTAGAATATGAAGTCAGAGAATAGAGGTAAGCTTATCATCGTTGAAGGTATTGACGGTTCTGGAAAATCAACACAAATTCATCTTTTAGAAAAATGGTTGGCATACAAGGGAGTAAGCGTTTTCAAGTCAGAGTGGAATTCCTCAGAAATGGTAAAGGAAATTACATCAAAGGGTAAGAAGAAAGGTCTACTCACACCAACAACTTTTAGTTTGTTGCATGCAACAGACTTTGCAGATAGATATGAACGAAACATTTCACCATTATTAAGAGCTGGTCATTTTGTTTTGGCAGACAGATATGTGTATACAGCTTTTGCAAGAGATATTGT
>JAGWGS010000201.1 GCA_028867235.1 Nitrososphaerota archaeon
CAGTGCGGGGTATCCATTTTACGGAATTTCCTGGACTAGAATTAATGGCAGATATCTCTGGGATGGGACGTTATTGAACAACACCCCACTTCGTGAAGTAATAGATGCTTCTCCAAAACACAACAAGAAGGTCTATCTTGTAGATCTTTTCCCACATGAAGAGCATGTTCTTCCAAGAAATATGATTGAAGTTTGGCATAGGGCAAGAGATATCACACACGTGGATAAGACATTACATACCTTACACATGTCAAAACTGATCAATAGACAGCTTGACCTTATTAGAAATTTATATGATCTTCTTGATAAATCCTCATTAGATAAAAATTCGAAGACAAAATTTTCAAGTATGCAACAAGAATACCATGAGATAGCGCAAGAGAGAGGAGCAATTATAGATCAAATAGTAAGAATTGAACGCAAGGAAGACTCGCATTTTCTATTTGAAGACGCTGATTTTTCCATTGACACAATAAGGAATCTAATGGAGAATGGAGAAAAAGATGCAATTCTGGCATTATCTGAGATTTGACAACTTGACAGAATTCCCACTATGATTTTACTCAACATGTTGTTTCCAGTTTTTTATTCATGAATTCACTTGTCCATTATTTTAAGAATTTCAAATGGGATTTTCTTAAAGTCAATTTGCTTTTCAGCAGATACATAGAGTACATTCTCATCAAATGGAAAGCTCATGATGATTATCTTCTCGCGATGAAATACCACAAAGTCTACTTTTCCAAACTCACCATCAAAATCATGTCTGAGTTTCACCTCTAGAGCCAAATTCATAAACAGCAACTCATCCTTCTTTGAACCCTCTAATGACTCTACTCCCTTTCTCATTCCTCCAGCTATCAGTCGACCTATGCCGTTTATCACACGAGCAGATCGTATATTCTTGTCAATTTCAAGTACTTTTTTGCATAGTACATCAAGATCTGGTGTCAACTAAATTCACTTAATTCCATATTGCATCCAAGGCAGCATGACAATAATTTAGTTTTACCATTTCATAGAAAACAACATTTGGAAGAAATTCTGTTCATTCTAAAAATTGGATGTGCAAACAAACATCTACTTTTTATCTATGTGTGATAAATAGAGATCATAAAAATGGCAAGATTGGTACGAAAGGACGCTATTGGTCCAATAGAAATCAAAGTGGGAGATGAATCCAAGTGGATTTGCATGTGCGGTTTGAGCAAGAATCAACCATTCTGCGATGCCTCACACAAAAAGACTGCTGGAGAAGAATCTGGTAAACTCTACATGTATAGTAAAGATGGAACCAGAGTTGAAATACAGTCAAATGAAGTCTGTAAGAATTTTTCCTAACTGACCAATGAAGAAACTCCAACGCGTGAAAGAAAATAGAACTCTATTTTTTGAAACCGAGCAAGTATCCTCGTAATAGCTGAATGGCCATTGCTGGATCTACTCCTTTTGGGCAAACATGACTGCAAGTTCCGGCAAAATGACATCTCCAAATACCATGTGATTCGTCTACAATATTCAATCGGTCCTTCTTTCCATTGTCT
>JAGWGS010000202.1 GCA_028867235.1 Nitrososphaerota archaeon
AGAAGCTAAGTGATGCAGGGATTCATAACATATTGGATCTTGTTGTAAGAGGACCTGTTGACATATCAGAGATAACTGGTATGGAATTAGAGTCTGCTGTTAGCCTGGTAAACAAGGCAAGACAACAGCTTATTGATAATGGTCAGATTGCAAAAGAGTTTGTTTCTGCAACTGAGATTTACAAACGAAGACAAGATATTGGCAAAATCAGTACAGGAACCAATTCACTTGACACCTTGTTTGATGGCGGAATAGAAACTCAGGCAGTAACTGAAGTTTATGGTGAATTTGGTGCTGGCAAGACACAGCTCTGTCACACATTATGTGTAATGGTTCAAAAACCAAAAGAAGAAGGTGGACTAGATGGTGGAGTCTTGTACATCGATACAGAACACACATTCAGACCAGAAAGAATCGTATCAATTGCAAAAGCAAAAGGTCTTGATCCAGAAAAGGCACTTGATAGAATAATGGTGGCAAGAGCATACAACAGTGCTCACCAGGAACTTATCTTGCAAGAAGCAGGACCTGTAATTGAAGAAAACAAGATCAAGCTAATTCTTGTAGATTCCGCAGTAGGTCTATTCAGATCAGAGTTTCTCGGAAGAGGCACTCTCTCTGTAAGGCAGCAAAGACTAAACAAGTTTATGCACTTGCTTGCAAGGACTGCAGAAACGTACAACATTGCAGCAATAGCTACCAACCAAGTTCAATCATCTCCTGACCAGTTCTTTGGCGATCCAACAAAGCCTGTTGGAGGAAACGTTGTAGCACACGCATCAACATATCGTGTCTATCTCAAAAAGTCTGGCAAGAAGAGAATTGCTAGAATGGTTGATAGTCCTCATCATCCAGAACAAGAGGCCATCTACATGCTAACAGAAGGTGGTGTATCAGACCCGGAGGATGAGACTAAGAAGAAAAAGAAAGAAGAACCTGAAGAATAGGTCTTCATTTCTCCCCCAAGGTGGAAGCAATGCCTTCCATCTGGTACAGTTTTTTCCTTTATACCCAGTAAGTGTTAAATTATGGTCATCTCAAGTCTTAACGATTAATGACTACTAAGAAACCAAAGGGTCGTTCACACGGCTTTATGCATAAGTCACGATCCGTCATGACTAAGGACAAGGTCAGAGGAGTCTCTTTTCTATTAAGAGAATATTCCGTAGGAGACAAAGTTTTGGTTATCATAGATCCTTCACAACACAAGGCATTGCCACACCGAAGATATCATGGAAAGGTCGGAACAATCAATGCTGTTGGTAGAAGAACCGTGAAACTTGCAGTTAATCTTGGTAACAAGTCAAAAACCTTAATCACTAGGTTAGACCATATCAAACCATTCGGTGTTGTATAAATGGAAGAAGTAAAGAAGAAACAAGGCATTTCTATTCCAGAAGTAAAAGAAATAATGGAGAAAGTGGATACTGAATCAATGGACCAAATCCAAAGATGGACATATGATTATGTTACCAAGTTTTCAAAAATTGATGCCAAGGCTGCAAAGAAACTCAAGCAACAGCTTGT
>JAGWGS010000203.1 GCA_028867235.1 Nitrososphaerota archaeon
AAGAAGCCCAGTTCTAGTCGTCTGCAAAAGTTTCCTTTTCTAGTCCTTCTGGTAGTGTTATATCTCCGCGAACCAGTTTTTGTTGTAACTCGTCAATAACCTTATCAACATCATATCCGAGTTTTACAAGTTCCTTTTCCACAGTCTTTGATATTTTAGCACCAATGTTGTGTCCCCCTATTCTTCCAAAAGCTATTGCATTGAACTTGAACTGGTGAGCATCCACAGTAAATGTTCCAGTTATCTTTGCTGCTATCTGACTTCCTCTTACATTGTTGATATGAACTTGGATATCCATATGAGATTTAGATCTCTACTGCTTTGTTAATTGAGTTTTCTATAAGAAAGTTCCAATGTTTATCGTCGTCTACCTTAAAGTCCTTTATTTTTAGTTTAATCATTTTTTCATCAACACACTCATGTTGTATTTCATCATCTTTTTTTATTCTGACTAGTTTCCACTTGTCCTTGTGTTTTTTGAGATTACACAATAATACAGCCCATTTTTGATCTGCAGATATTTTTGGCATTCCGATGTAATCTACAATACTGTCTATTCCAAGTTGTTTTTCTTCACAGAAAATTTTCTTGCACTTGGCACATCTCCATGTATCAACAGATCCAATAGTTCTTCTTTCATAATTTATGTTAGTTACTCCAAAGTATACTATTTCATGTTTACAAGAAGACTCTTCGTCTACAGACATGTTTCCTCCTCCATTATCGGTTATATTTAGTCCTTGCATCATCATATGGTTTTTCCAAAACAATAGACATGTTGTCAACCAAAAGATTCTTCTTAAATGGAATATTTTCTCGCTGGCACATTCTTCGATACATGTTAACAACTGCAAATCTTGGATGCATTGATTCAAACTCTGTCTCTGTCATATCGATAAACCCACCATTTTGTACAAGACTTGTTGCCACCTGTTGAGCTTCTGTTTCCGATATACCAAGATCTTTTGCCATGGCAGACGCAGACATTTTGCCTTTTTTTACAACCAAGACATAGACCTTGGATTGAAGAGGCGAGAGCCGAAGTTCTGAGACAAGGTTCTCCTCAATTGTATCAATATTCACACTCATCAATTATCAAGCTTGAAAATGCCATAAATAAACATGCTAAAATATCAAGGAGAAATTAAATATGGAACTTGAGCAAGTTTATCATGAGATTAATCATAGGATTGACAGGAAGTTCTGGAATCCTATATGGTGTAAGAATGTTAGAAGTTCTCAAGAAATGCAACGTTGATGTTCATCTCATCATGACTGAGTGGGCAAAAAAATGCCTAGTACTTGAGACAGATTATGATCTAAAATATGTAAAATCACTGGCAAACCATTATTCAGATGATTCCAACATGGCTGCAAGTGTTTCAAGTGGAACCCACAAGACAGACGGAATGATTGTGATTCCTTGTACTATGAAGACACTTTCAAGTATTGCAAATGGGTATGAAGAGACGCTTGTTGCACGA
>JAGWGS010000204.1 GCA_028867235.1 Nitrososphaerota archaeon
AAACTATCGATAAAGAAAATATCTGTACTTATCACACTTAGAAAAATTCTTGAGAGAACCAAGTCTAAAGTGGAATTACGATTACATGGCACAAGGATAGTGGAAATTGTAGTCAATCCATCACGATCTCATAACTTTTTACTCAAAGATGCCATCAAAAAATTTGAAAATGCTTTTGACGTCAAAGTTATTTTATCTGTACGTCCTTACCAAGGAAACTCTCAAAATTCTATTCTTGAGCTATAACTCAAAAGTAATATTCCCTAGTTTTTTCATCCGAAAGACAAACTCTTTGTATTTCTTATTTCTCTCAAGAATCTCTGCATCTACGATCTCTGAATATTTTGATTTTTGCTTCATATTTTTAAAATAATCTATTATTATATCACTGTCGTGAATTTCTCCTAATATGTCTTGTACGTTCTTTAGGTTTTTCAACATGTCTCCAATTGTTTTTCTGTCTGATAAAAGCTCAAGAGAGTATCGTAATTTCTTAAAGTTTTTTCTCAACATGTGAAGCTCATTTATCTTTTTTTCATCTCCAAGCACAATTATGATGTTTTTCTGTATGTTCAATATTGTTTCATTAATAATCTTATTGTATCTCTTTTTCAATTCTGATTTCTTAAAATAAAAATTAGATATTTTTGGAATATGTAAATCTGATATTTCTAATGCTAGTTGTTTGGTGTTTTTTAATTGTCTGCTCCTCAAACTCTTCAGGAGTGATACTATCTCAACAGTTTCAGACAAATATTTTGCTTCGATATTCGCACAAATTATGTCATAATCTCTGATTGTAGCATTATTTTTGAACAGTATTTTGATCTGTTTTAGATAGTATTTGATATTCTCCTGTTTTCTTATCTTTTTTGGAAATACACTATATACTGATTCTAATCTTCGTATTGCTACACGTATATCATGTATGTTCTCATCATTAGGGTTAACTATGTATCTGTCTAATTCTTGATAAAAATTATCCGAAATCTTTTCAAGTTTTTTAAGAAAAATCTTTCTGTTTATTCTCAGAGAGCCTTTCATTTTATTGCTCATAGAACTTACTTCTTTAAAGTTCTACCTGGTTTTAACATAATTTCCTTCAAATATTTGATTTACTAGTTTTTTAACTAATGCATTATTGTTTTTATTATCAACATTATGGAAAATGATACTGCAGCACTTGCAGGTATTGTGATTATCCATGCCCACATAATCCTTCTACCAATCCCCCATCTTACAGCAGACATTCTCCTTACAGCTCCTACTCCCATTATACTTCCAGAGATTGCATGTGTAGTGCTTGCAGGAATTCCAAGCCATGCAAGTGTAGCAATTATGCTCGCAGCACTTGTTTCTGCTACAAATCCCTGATAGGGTCTTAATTGGGTGATCTTTACTCCCATTGTCTTTACTATTCTCCACC
>JAGWGS010000205.1 GCA_028867235.1 Nitrososphaerota archaeon
GATGGGTTTAGCTGTCTTTAATGCCAATATTGCCATGGGTGGTAACAAGTCTGGATTGTTGGAAAGATCAAACTTTCCACCACTTAGACGGTCTGGAGCTACGATAGTTATTTTCTCTGCAATTTTTATTTTTACTCCTAATTTTTCTAGGTACGTCAGTATCTGTCTGTCTCCTTGGGGGAGATCTCCGATGGATGCATCAATTTCCATATCTTGTCCTACTAATACTGCTGCAGACAGTAATAGTGCCATGCTGGAGAAATCTGATGGAACTACAAAATTAGTTGCCTTGTATTCCTGGTTTTGTATGTGATATTTTTTGTATTGTAAGATTGAATTAACAGTAACACCAAATTTCTGCATAGTGGCGACAGTTGCATCAAGATATGGCTTTGACACTAGCTCTCCATCGATATCTATCGTTAAGCCGTCTTTCATCTTAGGGCCTGCAATTAAAAGGGCTGATATGAATTGACTTGAGATTGATCCTGATATTCGTGTTGTACCACCAGTTGATTTTCCTTTTACTGTCACTGGGGGTTTACCATCTGTTGATGTGGTAGATACTCCTAGTACATTTAATGCATCAAGTAAAGGTTGCATGGGTCTTTTTCTTAAACTTGAATCTCCTGTAAGGGTTGTTGTTTTGTCTGAGAGGGAAGCAATAGCCGTTGCAATCCTAATGGTAGTGCCAGAATTTGATGCGTCAATCTTACTAGATTGTGGAATTGTGGTACCATTACTTTGTATAGTAACTGTGGAACCGTTAATCTCTATGTTTGCTCCAAATGCTCTACATGCTTCTACTGTTGCTAATGTGTCTCTTGAAAGTAGTACATTTCTTAGAATACTTTTTCCATTTGCAAGTGAAGCAAGAAATATTGATCTGTGGGAATAACTCTTGTTTGGAGGGCATGTTATGACACCAGTGAGTGTTGATTTGCCTACTTTACATTTCATGGACTTCAGCCTTTTTGTTACTGATTGGTGACACTATTACATTTCCTTCCATTGATGAAAATGTCTTTTTTATGCTAGAAACTTTGTCATTTTTAACTACTGCAGCTATTGAAGGGCCATTACCTGATACTGATGCACCAAGGGCTCCATTTTCTAATAGACTTGTTATGACTTTTGGATCAGATCCTAAGATAGCTGATGTTGCCAAGCCGTTGAGTATCATTGCATTCCAATAGTCTGATTTGTTTGCAAGATCCCATGCTTGTGCAAAAACACCATTTAGAGTCTTTAGTTTTTTTACATTTCCTCTCTTTCTAGATTTTGGTATAAATATCACTGCAGTCAAGTCTTCTGGGGCCTTTTCTGATTTTATGATCTTTGTGTTAGAGTTGTCTGTGACCACAAACCCTCCAAAATAGCAAGCGCATGCATCATCA
>JAGWGS010000206.1 GCA_028867235.1 Nitrososphaerota archaeon
TTTGCCACTGCCTCTCATACGTTTCGTCTCTCAGCCCTTGGCCATTGAATGCCTTGAAGTATGTTTGTTTTATCCTGTTTTGCTTATCAAGCTCAGATTGAATCCACATGCTCTCAAATATGGAAGCCCATGATGACACTGTAGATTCTACGTTTGAGAAAGTTGCCTTGCCGTTAGCTTGCTCAAAACTGTTTTGGGAGTCATCTTCAATCTCAATGGAAAGAGATATCGCCTGATCAACAATTAATGCAACAATATTATTTTGCATTGGTTTTGTGATATATTGTATGTGGATCTGCTTTCTTTTTTCTTTTAGTTTCTTTTCAGATATTTCTTTTATTGCGTCATTATCTGTTGGAGCCATGAGTCTTACATTTACACCGCGCTTTACGGCCTCTTTTAATACGTGTAAAACTCCTTCTTGTTCTGCTCTATAGAACGAGTTAGCTGTGGAGAACAAGACAAGTATTTCATAGGTTGCAGAGTCAAGAAGAGTAAGAAAGGTTTTCTTTATTGCTTGAGGATCATGCAGTGTTTCCAAAAATTCTTTGTCTAGCCCTAGTTCAATTTCTTTTATTTTCTCTTTAGCTGATATGGCTCTGCTCCAAAGAGTATCAAAAATATACTGTTGAGATTCAACAAATGATTTGTTGTTAATGTAAACAAGTTGTTTGTCTGGATTCTCGTCAAACGAGAGAATGTTTCCAAGATAGTCACGCTGATCAGATATTCCAAAGTTTCCTTTTACACCGTCAACATGTCGAACATCAAAATATCTCATCATTGTTTTACAGTATGCAATATTTTCTTTAGTAATCTCCGTGATCATCCTCAGCTTTATACCTTTGTACTTTAGTTGCGCAACAGTATTCCATAACAGTTCATTATCCATTTGTATGGATGGTCCGTTTTTGTCATAGAAACAATCAAGCCTTTCAGTACTTTTTGATATTATCCTGAGGCATAACTCTTCGGGTTTTTCTGAGTGTTTGTCAATTTCTAATCTGTCGGGACTGATATTTCCAGATGAGGAAGACATTACCGTTTAGATAATAAATTCGTGAATATAAATACAGATATTTGTTTTTTAGCAAAAATCCATAAAAAAATAAAAAAAACTGTTTGAAAGAAATAAGACCATGAAAATTCTTATAAGATAGATTTGGAACGATTGTGATATGGCTACATTTCTAGATGTACATAAAGTGCCGTTCACCGAAGAAAATTTGAAGGAACTATGCAAGTCTCCAAGAGATGAGTTTGGTGTATCACACATTAATTTATTTTACAACAGGGAAGCACGGGTTTGTTTCTGTCTGCTTGAGGCGCCAAACAAGGAGATGGTGGAAGAACATCACGCAAAA
>JAGWGS010000207.1 GCA_028867235.1 Nitrososphaerota archaeon
TTATTAAAGATTCTAGATTCTGACGAAGGAATCAGAATAGATAATGAAGATGAACACGTATTTGTAAACAAGACTGCCAAAAGATACTGTATTGACATATCAAATGGTGCAAGAGATGAATTTCATTACAGAGACAATGCAGACGAGACAGTCAATTTTCTGAAAAAATACATAAAAAATACATCAAAGATTTTTGCGTACTAGGATTAGCCACAATCTAGCTCTTCAATATTGGATTTACAGTCGTCATTGAATTTTGATATTTTTGTATTCAATGTGTCACATAGCTGAGCATCATTTGTATCAGAGTATTTTTTCATTTCATACACAAGATCTAGTTGTCGTACAGAGCAAAAGCCTGAAGATTCCAGGTATGAGATCACCCCAACAACAAAACCAATCCCAATTATTATCAAAATCCACAATGATTGTTTTTTTATCATCCTAGTTTTTTGAGACGTCTACCTCAATAGTAGATACGTTTCTTTCTTTTCCGTCTTTAGATTCCAATCTTTCTGAGAATATTCTCACTCCGCTTACTCGATACCCCATGGCGCTCATTTTTTTCACTATCATTTGGGAGACGTCAACAGCAGTCACGATGCTGTTTCCCCTTGCTTTTATGGTCACAGTTGGCTCATTTGCAAGAAGTGTAAGTGTTGCATTAAGATATGTGAGAATGGGCTTTTTCCCAATGAATACAATATTGGAAGGTCTTGACACAAGACCCACTCTTGTTGTGTTTTATTTAATAGTTGGCACACAAAAGTACTGCACAATACTGTCCATTAGCAAGACACGTTCTTTTCTTTTAGATATTTTTGCAGAATTTGTTCAATATCTTCTGATTGTGATTTTTTTACCTTGTCTACGATCTCTTGCTCTGCTATTTCGTAACAATTTAGCATCTCATTTTGTTCCTTATAGAACAACAGTATTTTTTCTTGATATATGCAATAATACAACTTGTCAGTTTCCATTTTGTTCGATCGAATCTTTATCCCATCAGATTCGGCAACAATCGGATAGTCCATTATGGTATTCTATTGAGACAGCATATTTAGACGATTCAGTTGTCAAGACAAGACTAAACAATAATGTAATAAGGATTTCAGTCAAAAAAGCAGTGTGAGCAGCCGAGTCATATTCCATATTGATTTTGATTATTTCTATGCACAGTGTGAGGAAATTAGGAGGCCTGAATTGAAGACAAGACCTGTTGCAGTTTGCGTATATTCTGACCGAGGAGGAGATAGCGGGGCAATTGCAACTGCCAACTATATCGCAAGAGAATACGGGGTCAAGTCAGGAATGCCC
>JAGWGS010000208.1 GCA_028867235.1 Nitrososphaerota archaeon
AATCTTAGTCCAGTCTTTGCTGAAACTGCAATTATTGATATTATTGCAATTGCAAGTACTAGAGCTGCGATTGGGCCGAACTCTGGAACTATCTGTGTACCAACTATCTCAATCTTTTCAGATTCTGCTTGGAATGGAATTGTGACATTTCTTGCATCTGTTGCAGGTGAATCTGTGAATTGTTCAACTTGTTCACCGTCAATCAGAACTGCAAAGCTGCTATCACTTGTACCTTTCTTGGCATCAAGTACTGATCGTGGGATGTTCAGCGAAATTTGACCATCGTTGGATGCTTGTATTTTGACACTTAATGTCTTTGATGCCGTATCCAATGTTGCTCCTGAAACGGTTCCTCCTTGAATTGTATAATCAATACAATACACTTCACTACCAACTGTAGCTGCAAGTTGCTGTGGTGCGCAACTATTTTGTCCGCCACCTGGAAGATTGAATTGTGTTTTTGCTGATAGTCCTTGTTGTGATCCTGCTTGAGCGTATATTGTGTAAGTTCCGCCTGCTGACCATAGTGGACTTGAAGTATTGATCTTATCTTGGAAGTTGCCACTGCCATCCAATGTTAACTGGTCTACTTCTACGATATTCCCATTGGGATCAGACACTTTCATTGTTACTGCTTGTCCTGCTATTGAATTCTGGACATGACCTGTAACAATTATTGTCGATTGCCTATCGTATGAATTTTTGTCAGTAGACACTGTAATTGGCAGCATCTGTTGAGACATAGTACTGGGGCTGATTTGGCTTGAATATGTTGTATTTGCCTGTGATACTGCAAATGCCGGCATGATGCCTACTACAGCTGCCGTAGCAAGAATTGCGATCAACGCATATTCTTTATGAGTACTCATCTTAGTTGCGATTATGAAGTAAGACTATTTATGTATATTTAAAAAAAATAATCAAAATTTGATGGTAAACATAGCTTGATTGTAGTTAGATCGATTGTAGATAGACAAAACAAGAATTGCATATTGAAACAACTGATCTTTGATACTGTGTTAATGAAAATAGCGCAATTTTGATTTAAAATACCATTGATATGTTCTTGCACTTTGATTGGTTTCTTGTTGTGGTGGGATGTGAATTGAGTGTTTTCACTAAGTGAAAGTCATAAAAAATGAAAAAGTAGAGAGTTCTAGTATTTTGGCATAAATCTTAGTCCAGTCTTTGCTGACACTGCAATTATTGATATTATTGCAATTGCAAGTACTAGAGCTGCGATTGGGCCAAACTCTGGAATTGCTGGTGCTTCACCTGCGAGTTGGAATACAGCTGAA
>JAGWGS010000209.1 GCA_028867235.1 Nitrososphaerota archaeon
TTTGATACTAAAAGACAAGCCCACACGTACAAACAAGATTGCACAAGCACTAGGGCTTTCAGTTCAAGAGACTCATAGAAACACATCAAGGCTTGTAGAGACAAACATCATAACAAAAGACTCTGAAGGTCTATTTTCCCTCACAGAATATGGAAAACTGGTTGTTGAACAGATAAGATATTACCAATTTCTAAACAGACACCGCAAGTTCTTTGAAGACCACAGATGTGATTTGCCTAGCAAATTTATACAAAGACTAGGAGTTTTTGATAACTGTGAGCTTGTGTACAAAGTCACAAATGTCCAACAGAAATTAAAAAAAATGGAACTAGGGGCAAAAGAGCACATTAGGCTTGTAGTATCTCAAGCATGGGAAGATGAAGGAAAAGTTTTGCTAGATAGAGCAAAAAATGGAACCAAGATATCTACAATATTCAAATTTGATGCAGTCATGCCAGACGAGATTGCAGAGAACATACAAAAGAAACTAATCAATTTCATTCAAAAAGGAATTTTAGAGCAAAAAATACTTGATGATAATTCCAACATTTCACTGTACATTGCAGACAAGCAAGCAGCAGTCATGTTTCCAAACCAAAAAGGAGAAACAGACATGAATACATTATTTGTAGGCAATGATGAGGAATTTTACGAATGGTGCCTGGACTATTTTAATTACTTGTGGAATATTGCAAAACCAATAGTCAAGGGCAAGACCAAATTCTATTAAGCCATAAAATTTAGCAGATTCTCTCAAGAAGAGACTTGTCTGTCTCATGATATATGCACATGATAGGATCGGCACTTAGTAGTTTGAGAAGATATAAAGTTCCACCTCTACTATATTTTTTTATGCCTTTGATTATATAGACATCAGATTTTCGTCGCCTTGACTCCACAATGCGTACCCGTTCTCCTTTTGTGAACACAGACATGAGTCATAACAAAAAATATTGATAGATTAAGATTGCGTATAATTTCCCAGTATGGTCAATATCCATACATAAAATAAATAGAAAAATACATTGTACGGGTTAGACCGGACATGAAAATTAATCACACACTTGTTTTTTGAAGATCAGAGGGCAGGCGGCCTAGCAAATCAAGACATCGTCGACACAATTGACTTTTGAATAAATGTTGTATTGTAGTTATTTGGATTTTTCTCATGTCATGTATAGTAAACTTGTGCAATCCACACAGTGTGTGTAAGGTGTTTGGCTGCATAAAATGACTCTTGGTAGTAAGATGTTTTTGTCTTCCATAGTATGTCCAGCCCGAGTCTGATACATCCAAC
>JAGWGS010000020.1 GCA_028867235.1 Nitrososphaerota archaeon
CAATTGCAGTAAGTGACGGCATTGCAATGGGCCATGAAGGTATGAAGTCATCTCTTGTTAGCAGAGAAATTATTGCAGATTCTATTGAATTAATGGTACGGGCCCATCAGTATGATGGACTAGTAGGTATTGCAGGTTGTGACAAAAGCTTACCCGGTACAATGATGGGAATGGCACGCTTGAACCTTCCATCAGTATTTGTCTACGGAGGAACAATCATGCCAGGAGTATACGAAGGAAAACAAGTTACAGTTCAAGACGTGTATGAAGCAGTGGGTGCATATGACGCAGGCAATTTGACACTAGAGGCGTTAAAGAATCTAGAAAACGTAGCATGCCCAAACTCTGGATCATGTGGAGGAATGTACACTGCTAATACAATGGCATCAATTAGCGAGGCAATAGGATTAGCTCTTCCAGGAAACGCATCTCCTCCAGCAGAAGACCCACGAAGAGAAAAAATGGTCTATGAGAGTGGCAAGGCAGTAATGAATTTACTAGAAAATGGAATCAGGCCAAAAGACATTTTGACATTTGAGGCATTTGAAAATGCAATCACAGTAGCAAATGCAATAGGCGGCTCTACAAATGCAGTTTTACACTTGCTTGCATTATCCCGTGAAATAGGCGTAAAACTACAACTTGAAGATTTTGAGAGAATTAGAAAAAAGACCCCACACATTGCAGATATGAGACCAGGTGGAACATACGTAATGTTAGATCTTGACAAGATTGGAGGAATCCCACTCTTGATGAAGAGTCTCCAAAAGAAAAATCTTATACATGAAAACATAATTACTGTGACAGGAAAGACAGTAAAGCAAAATCTTGAAGCAGTTCACACTTCATTTGACGCAAATCAAAAAGTGTTAAAGTCAATTGAATCTCCGATACACGAAGTTGGAACATTGACAATACTCAAAGGTTCTCTAGCACCAGAAGGAGCAGTTGTCAAAGTTGCTGGGGTTCACACAAAAGAATTCCGAGGAAGAGCAAAGGTCTTTGACAGAGAAGAAGATGCATTTGATGCGATATCAAAAAGACAGATAAAAGAAAATGATGTCGTAATAATCAGATATGAGGGTCCAAAGGGAGGACCTGGAATGCGAGAGATGTTAGGTGTAACTGCAGCACTTGTAGGACAAAGCCTTGGTGAAAAAGTTGCATTGATAACTGATGGAAGATTTTCAGGTGCAACAAGAGGATTCATGATAGGACATGTTGCTCCAGAGGCAGCAGTAGGTGGAAACATTGCACTGGTAAAAGAGGGTGACGAGATTGTCATCAACCTTGACAAGAACTCAATTGACATCATGATACCAGAAAACGAACTTGCACAGAGAAGAAAAGAATGGAAACCAAGAAAACCAAACTATGAAAGAGGTGCACTAGCAAAATTTGCATCACTTGTAAGCTCTGCTGCAGAAGGTGCAATAACAAGGCCTATCTGGTAATTTATTCCAGGGGCATATGATACTGGCAGAAAAGCCGCAATTTTGGACCTATTCTTTTGGCAGTAATTGATACGCCATCATCCAATCCTCTTTGGCATATAGTACATAGCGCCTCAGAGACAGTTGCCTTGACAGACGTCTTTTTTCTTGGAAAATAAAGGTCTTGGAACAACAAGGATTTGCTCCTGTCAAACCCTGGAATCATCACTTGAGACATGGATCTATGTACAATCTGATCGCATATAAAGGTACCGTACCATACCGTAATTAGACGTCAGACAATGGCTTAATTTTAAATATAGACAGATAGTGTGCTATCTCATGGGTGGCCACATTTGGGCATTCAAGCCTTAAGATAATACCTCTAGACTACACTGGCTCCCAATTTGATCTGTACAACAGTATCTCTCGTCAGTTCCAGCACTCATTCTTCTTCGAATCACTTACCGGCCCAGAAGAGATGTCAGAAACATCACTTATTGGATTTGACCCATCTGTAATCATCAAAGGGTATCATGATAGAGTGGTTTTACATTACAAAAGAGGTAGTTCAATTACAATACCGACAAACGACCCTCTGGCCGAAGTCAAAAAGCTGGTCCAAAGCACACCTGACCGAAAATACCGCTATGTCGGAGGAGCCGTAGGAATAATCAATTATGATGCAATTAGATTGTGGGAAAAAATTCCTCAAAATCACAAAAGCTCAGATGAACCCTTGATGGAATTTGGCATTTACACAGATGGAATAATCTACGACAACAAGGAAAAAAGAACCTTCTACTTTTACTATGAAGAAAACAGAATAAACAATGTATCAAGTTCCATCACAGACTGTGGAAAATTCACAATGTCAGACATTACAGAAAATCTTGATGAAGCAAGATTCTCAGAGATGGTTCAAAAGGCAAAAAAATACATCCGTGACGGAGACATCTTCCAAGTAGTATTATCAAGAAAAGTCAATTTCAAGTCAGACGGAGACCATCTTCGAGTTTATAAAATTCTTCGCCAGATAAATCCATCACCCTACATGTATCATATGAAACTAGGAAAGAGAACCATCATTGGCTCCAGTCCTGAAATGTTGTTGCGAATAACTGGAACTCAAGTTGAGACATTCCCAATTGCCGGTACAAGACCAATAACAAATGATGAAAAGAAAAACCAAGAGCTAAAAGAAGAGATGTTGCACGATGAAAAAGAACTGGCAGAGCATACCATGCTGGTAGATCTTGGGCGAAATGACATAGGTCGTGTTTGCAAGTATGGTTCAGTTCATGTAAAAGAACTGATGGCAGTAAAAAAGTTCAGCCATGTCCAGCACATTGTGACTCATGTTGTAGGAACACTAGACAAAAAATACGACATGTATGATGCAATCAAGGCAGTTTTTCCTGCAGGCACCGTATCAGGCGCTCCAAAGATTCGTGCAATGGAGATAATTGACGAATTAGAGCCAGATACAAGGGGCGAGTATGCAGGAGCAATAGGGTATTTCTCCTTTAATGGATGCTGCGATTTTGCAATAGCAATACGAAGTATATTCATGAACGGAAATGAGGGATTTGTCCAGTCAGGTGCAGGAATTGTTACAGATTCAGTTGCCCACAATGAATGGATGGAGACAAGCCACAAGGCAAATGCAATGATTACTGCGCTAAAGGAGGCATCAAAATGAAATTTCTCATAATTGACAACTATGATTCGTTTGTGTACAACATAGCCCAGCTTTTAGGTGAGCTTGGTGTAGAGTCTGATGTAATTAGAAACGACAAGATCACAATTGATGATATCAAAAAAGGAAACTATGATGCAATAATAATCTCACCAGGTCCTGGAACTCCAGAAGACCAGAAATATTTTGGAATATGCACCAAGGTGATTCGCGAGATTGGACCAACAAAACCAATACTAGGAGTATGTCTTGGTCACCAGGGAATAATACATGCATTTGGTGGAAAAGTTGTAAATGCAGGACACGTCAGACATGGCAAGACAAGTCCTGTAGAATATACCAAATCTCCACTCTTTGAAGGAGTGCAGAATCCATTTCGTGCTACAAGATATCACTCACTTGTAGGAGACAAGACAATTATTCCAGATGATCTTATAGTAACAGCAGTTGCCAAGGACGATAACGAGATAATGGCAATCAGCCACAAAAAATACTTGATCGAAGGGGTACAATTTCATCCAGAATCAATAATGACAACAGAAGGAAAAAAAATTCTAAGTAATTTCATCAAGCAGGTGCAAAAATGATATCAGAGTGTATTACAAAAATTTCTAGCAAGTCAAACTTGAGTTACGACGAAATGTCTGATGTCATGAACCAGATATTGTCAGGCAAGGTGCCAGCAGACCAGACCACAAACTTTCTCAAGGCCTTGACAGAAAAGGGAGAGACAGACCAGGAACTGCTTGCAATGTTAGACAAGATGCAAGAAAATTCCATTCACATACATCCAAAGATTGATCAAAAAACAATTGATGTCTGTGGAACAGGCGGTGACAAGCTTGCCACATTTAACATCTCAACTACAGCGTCATTTGTAATTGCAGCATCAGGGGTGGTGGTGGCAAAGCATGGAAACAGGTCTGTTTCAAGCATAAACGGCAGTGCAGATCTTTTCGAGTATTTTGGATATGACCTCAACATGACACCAGAAAACGTCCAAAGAATAATTGAAAAATTTGGAATCGGATTCATGTTTGCGCCCACATTTCATCCTGCCATGAAAAATACTTTGGAGGCAAGAAAACGCCTTGGTACAAGAACTGCATTTAACCTGCTTGGACCATTATGCAATCCGGCAGGAGTAAAACACCAACTTGTAGGGGTGTACTCTAAGGAATATCTCAGTCGTGTCATCTCACTCCTGGAATCACAAGGCTCAGAGCATGTCATTACCGTAATATCTCAAGATGGCCTCGATGAGCTGTCCACCACATCAAAAAATCATGTCTACCAATTACATAGTGGAGAAGTAACAAGCTCAATTCTAGACCCTGCTGAGCTTGGCCTAGGCAAGGCAAAACTTGAAGATCTCCAAGTATCCACAAAAGAGCAGGCAATCAAGGCATTTGTGTCAGTACTAAACAATACAGCCAAAAAGCAGATGATAGAGATAACTGCACTAAATGCCGCAGCAGGCCTCATTGTGGGAGACTTTGTAGACAAGTTTGATGAAGCATTAGAAATATCACTTCAAACAATTAAGAACGGCAAGGCATACAACTTGTTTGAGAGTTTTGTCAAAGACTGTGGAGATATTTCAAAACTGGAGGCATTAAAATGAAAGGTGTTTTAGAAAAACTTGCCAACAATTCCCACACTGCAATAAAAGATGGAGTCTATGATATCAAATACACCAACACAAAATCACAGAAAAACCTAGTTGATGTAATAAAAAACAACAAGCATGCATCATTGATAACAGAAGTCAAGTTCTCATCCCCGTCACTTGGAAACATTAGAGAGGTATCAGATCCAGTACAAATTGCAAAACAAATGGTAGATGGAGGCGCATCAGCGTTATCAGTCCTCACGCAACCATACCTGTTCAATGGTTCACCAGAATATTTTACAAAGATTCGCAAGGAAGTGCATATCCCGCTGCTAATGAAAGATATTGTAGTAGATAAAGTACAGATTGATGCTGCCCAAAAACTTGGTGCAGACGTTGTACTGTTGATTCAAGCAATATTTGATAACAAGTTTGCAAAAGACATTGACGAGTTTGTCTCATATGCTCACAAGAAAAACCTCATGGTATTATTGGAATCACACACAAGACAAGAGTTTGCAGACTCGACAAAGACAAGTGCAGACATTCTAGGAATAAACAACAGAAATCTTGATACACTAGAGATAGACCTTGCCATAACCCAGTCCATTCTCAAAGACAGAAATGAGAAGAGAATCATAGTGTCAGAGAGTGGCATCGAATTTCCAAAAGATATCCAATTTTTGAAAAAATGTGGTGCAGATGCATTTCTTGTAGGTAGCAGCATAATGAAGAGTAAAGATATCAAGGGATTGGTATCAGAGTTGGTGTTGGCAATATGAAAATAAAATATCCCAAGAACGGAAAATTTGGAGAGTTTGGAGGAAGTTACATACCAGAGACCCTGGTTCCAGCAGTTGAAGAGCTAGAACAGGCCTATCTCAAGTACAAAAATGACCCTGACTTTAAGAAAGAATTACACTATTACCTTACCCAATATGCTGGAAGACCTACTCCATTATACTATGCAGAAAACCTGACCAAATTTGCAGGAGGAGCCAAGATCTATCTAAAAAGAGAGGACCTGCTGCATGGAGGGGCACATAAAATTAACAACACGTTAGGGCAAGCACTTCTTGCAAAAAGAATGAAGAAAAAAAGAATCATTGCAGAGACAGGTGCAGGGCAACATGGTGTTGCAACTGCCATGGCATGCTCCGCACTCGGACTAGATGGTGAAGTATACATGGGCTACAAGGACACCCAGAGACAAAAGCTAAATGTATTTAGAATGAATCTTCTTGGAACCAAGGTCCATCCAGTAAAAGACGGTACCCAGACACTAAAGGATGCAATAAACGAAGCAATCCGGGACTGGATAACAAATGTAGAAACAACATATTACTTGCTAGGCTCCGCAGTGGGCCCACATCCATATCCTGTAATGGTAAGAGATTTCCAGTCAGTGATTGGTGATGAAATAAAAACCCAGATGAAAAAACTAGAAAGAAAATCACCAGACTCTGTTGTTGCATGTGTTGGAGGAGGCTCTAATGCAATTGGAACATTTTATCCACTAATTGATGAAGATACTCAAATGTATGGAGTCGAAGCTGGAGGAATGGGAGTAAAAAGCGGACATCATTCAGCAACACTTGTTGGAGGATCCAAAGGAGTTTTGCACGGCATGCTGACATACTTGTTGCAAGACAAGGAAGGACAAATCAGTGAAACTCATAGCATATCTGCAGGTCTAGATTATCCCGGAGTCGGACCTGAACACTCGTACCTCAAAGATTCAAAGAGAGTAAAATATGATGCAGTAAATGACAGAGAGGCAGTAGAGGCATTTCTCTTGCTATCAAAACATGAAGGAATCATACCAGCCCTTGAATCATCTCATGCAGTAGCATATGCCATCAAGTTGGCTCGAAAAATGTCAAAAAGTGAAAGTATTGTAGTTACACTATCAGGTCGTGGAGACAAGGATGTAGAAGAAGTAGGGAGATATCTGAGTAAAAATGTCAAAAATAAAATCAAAGTTTAAAGTCCTTAGGTCAAAGAACCAAAAGGCTCTGATAGCATATGTAATGGCAGGCTTTCCAACAGAGAAAGATACCATTTCAGCAATAAGGGGACTTGTAAAGGGAGGAGCTGACATCATAGAACTAGGTATGCCATTTTCAGACCCTCTTGCAGACGGACCGGTAATCCAGCATGCAGGATTTACCTCACTTCAGAAAGGCATGAATTTCTCAAGATTTCTCGAACTAGTAAAAAAAATCCGCAAAGAAACTGACATTCCTCTTGTCTTGATGACATATACCAATATTTTGTACAGACAAGGATATGACAGGTTCATCTCAACTGTAAAAAAAGCAGGAATTGATGGATTGATACTTCCTGACATGTCTATTGGTGAATCACATGAATTTCTAAAAGCTGCAAAGAAAAATGGTGTTGATACAATATTTTTGATATCTCCAAACACCGAGCCTGACAGGATAAAAAAAATTAGCGATGCTTCATCAGGATTTTTGTACCTAGTTTCAGTCTTTGGCACCACAGGCGGTCAACAAAAGTTTCAAGGGTATACAACACATGCAATCAAAAATGCAAAAAAAATTCTAGCTTCCAAGATTCCACTTGGCGTAGGGTTTGGCGTTAGCACTCCAGAGCAAGCCAAGCTAATGATATCATCAGGTGCTGATGCAATAATTGTAGGCAGTGCGTTTCTTAGATTGATTGAAGGCACACCTTCCAACAAGATCGAAGAAAAGATTCGATCATTTACCTCCAGTCTGAAGAAGACCACACTGCCAGAATAAGAAATAAAAAGACCATAATTACATCATGGATATGCAGACAGAATCTACAAAATACATTTTTGTAACAGGTGGTGTCATGTCTGGTCTTGGCAAGGGCGTAGTATCATCATCTATTGCCAAACTATTGCAGTTATCAAACCAAAAGGTATCATGTGTAAAATTTGATCCATACCTGAACTATGACGCAGGTACCATGAATCCAATTGCCCATGGTGAGGTCTACGTCACAGAAGACGGCGGAGAATGCGACATGGATATTGGAAACTATGAAAGATTTCTCAATCAAGACATGCTAAGGACCCACAATATCACAACTGCCCAGATTTACTCTAGCGTCATAGAAGCAGAAAGACGTGGTGAGTACCTAGGAGCTTGTGTCCAGATAATTCCGCATGTCACAGACAAGATAAAGGACAGGATGAGAGAGATTGTCAAAAATGAACACCTAGACATGCTTGTAGTAGAGTGTGGAGGAACGGTAGGTGATATTGAGAGCCTTCCGTTTCTTGAGGCACTCAGACAAATGAGATTAGAAGAAGGACCAGAAAATGTAATCTTTGTCCATGTAACGTTGGCGCCATCACTTGATGTAGTTGGAGAACAAAAAACAAAACCGACACAGCACAGTGTGCAAGAGCTCCGAAGAATAGGTATCCAACCAGATCTTCTTGCAGTACGATGTACAAGACCACTTGAGACTGCAGCAAGGAGAAAGATTTCATTATTCTCAAACGTCTCAGAGCGAGATGTATTTTCATGCCATGATGCAGAATCAATACTACTAGTACCACAGATGCTCTACGATCAAGGAATCATTGATGTGATATTCAAAAAGTTTGGCAAGGTAGGTCTTGTCAACACTTCAGCAAACTGGGACAAGTGGAATAAAATCATAGATTCATTCCAAAATGCCAAAGACCCAGTAAGGATTGCAATGGTCGGAAAATATGTAAAGCTTGCAGACAGTTATGTTAGTGTCAACCATGCACTAAAACATGCAGGTGCCAAGATTGGCAAAAATGTAATAATTGATTGGATTGATTCTGAAGAAATCAAAGATGTCACAAGACTGGCAGGATACAACGGAATAATTGTTCCAGGAGGTTTTGGAGACAGAGGAGTAGAAGGAATAATCAGCACTGCAAACTTTGCAAGAGAAAAGAACATACCCTATCTTGGAATATGCTATGGCTTTCAGCTTGCAGCAGTGGCATTTGGGAGACATGTATGTGGACTGGCAAATGCAAACACTACAGAGGTCGTACCAAATACAGAAAATCCAGTAATTGATCTTTTACCAGAACAAAAAACCATAGAAAACAAGGGAGGCTCGTTACGTCTGGGTGCACATGAAATCACAATAGAGGATAACACACTTGCATTCAAGTTGTACAAGTCCAACACAATTCACAAAAGGCACAGACACCGATTTGAGTTCAACCAAAAATACTTGGACTTGTTTGCATCAAATGGAATGAGATTCTCAGGATACAGCGACAACAAAAGGAGAATGGAAGTGTTAGAGATTCCAACCCACAAATTCTATCTCGGAGTACAATACCACCCAGAGTTTAGCAGTAGACCGGGGTACCCAGAAGAGTCATTTGAGGCATTTATTCGAGCTTCAGCAACCTGAGTTTATTTTGGAATTTCATATATTCTTTGCCTGGTGTCACGCAATGAGACGCGTCGTTTCACATAACCCTTCTCAAGCAAATGGCTCAATGCCAGTCTGACAGTCCTGTCAGGCAGCAGTGTTTTTTCTGCAAGCTCTTTTTGTGTCAGTGAGCCTTCATATTCCAAAGTCTTGAGCAATAATTTTGAGCTTGGTGGCATATTTAGCAACTCGTCTGCAAGTTTTACTTTTTTTGCAAGTGCAGAGACTGTACTAGAATCTTTTTTCATTCTGATGACATTGGCAGATTGCGGAAACTTGGTGCAGACAACAGTCTTGTCAACCTTGAATCTGTCCTTTCCATCAATTACAACTTCACATCTTAGGCTTGATGATATATCGTCAATTTCAATAAATGCGTCTTCAGGAACTATGAGCGGACGACGTGTGATATCAAGTGAGTTTACTGATACAATTCCAAACACTTTGGAGTTTTGATAAATAGCAGGGCCTCCTGCTGACATGGAGTATGCAGAAGAACCAATCGGGGTAGATATGATCAAACCATCACTGCTGTCATGCCATAATTCTTCTCCATTAATCCGTAACACATGCTCTACAAGTATGGCACTCTTTGAAGAAAATATTGCAACATCATTTAATGCAGAATAGATTTGCTTGCCATCAATTTTGACACCGACTCGCGGTAATGCCTCTATTGAAAAATCTCCTTTTTTTAGTCTGTTAAGATATATCGGAAATTGCTTCAAGTCAGTCTGTGCCAAAAATCCGCTTGATTCAAATTCATTTATCCCAAGCACGGGAACTGCAGAATTGTAGTGGTGAAAGTATTTTCTAACGCCTCTGTCTCCGCCTGTAACAATTACGTATTCAATGTCTTTGCCAAGAGGCTTTTTTCCAAGATTCACAGACTCGATGCCGTGGCTCTCAAGGGAGGCCTTGACTGATTTTACCGTGTTCTCATGGTCTTGGCTATAGATTGCAACCTTCACAGAGATAGATTGTTCCCAAACACAATAAAAGTTTAGACACTTGAAAACTGCATCAAGTTATACAAATACGCAGCATTTCTCTCAGTGTCTCCGCCTGAAGGAATCTTGGAAAGACCGGTAGCTTGAGACTCAAGTGCAGCTTGAGCCGCCCCCACTGCAAAGCAAATTGCCCATATCGGGTCTTTTTCTTTTAAGTATGAGCATGCAAATGCTGCACAAAAGATATCTCCAACTCCAGTCGTGTCACCAATTTTCATATTTGGAATTTTAAGATGGTACAACCTGTCTTTTGCTAGCATTGTTATGTTTTGCTTGTTGGTGTAAAGGATGTGTTTTACTCCTTTTTTCTGTAATGCAATCATTGCCTCTTTTTCTTTCAATCCTGTCAGATAAAACGCCTCATCTGGGTCTGTCTTTATTGCAGATATCTTGGACAAGTCAAGCAATGTTTTTTCCATGAAAACCTTGTTGTCATCAGATGTTCGTCTAAGATATCCTTGCGGGTCAAGCAATGTAAAATCAAAATTTTCTTTAATGTCATCTAGTGTCTCTTCTGCAATTTCGTCAAAGACAGGACTTACTATGGCACCATCTGCATCAGACTTGATTGATTGTATTTGATCACATCTTGTTTTAAGATACAGATCACGTTCTGTTCCCATTACATTTAGCATAAATCGTGTAGTTTGATTTTCAGATATTGCACTTTGCGGAAAGAACATTCCTTTTTTCTCAAGATCTTCTTTGAATGTAAAATCACTCCCAATCTTGGTATGCAAGTCAACATCAAATTTCATGTTCTTTGCAGTCAATCCACAATATAGTGCAGGACCGCCTGGAGTCTCTACTGTTTTTCCTTCCCTTGAAATTTCATCAATAGTACAATGTGAAAATATTGCAATCTTCATTTGATTTGGTGATAGAGCCTTTCCATTTAGTTCTTTTTCTGGCTCTGTAGACAAGACTTGCAGATTATCTTGCCCTTGTCAATTACAATCTCCACATTAGAGGCAAGGCAAACATGGCAAAGACCACGCATGTTTTACCCCACATGAGAAACGAAATTTAAATTTTGACAGATATTCCTGTACTAGATCTGTTTTGCAGTGCCATAATATCAAGACAGGTAATGTTTTGAGACTTTTCTACAGGATACAGTCCAAATACTGCCAAAAAGGCTCCGTCAAATATCGTTATAAAGAGGCTCCATACAGATAACTTATGCCACTAAAGCGTGCAAGTAGAGGACGTAAGAAGGGAGGAAAGGGTTCCTCAGATCGTATCCAGTGTACAAACTGTGGTGCAACCGTCCCAAGAGACAAGGCAAAGAAGGTAACATCAAGACTTAACCTTGTAGAGCACACACTTGCAAAAGAACTCAGAGCACAAGGGGCATACATTGCAGCACCCACAGTACTCAAATGGTATTGTATTTCATGTGCAATTCACTTTGGAATTCTAAAGATTAGATCTGCAGATTCAAGACGCCAGACAGGCAGACTCAGATAGGCTCCCAAAGATATATCTAAAAAAATATTATTCCTTTATTCCCTTGGAGGTAGCAATTACTCTTTGTACAAAAGTTATTCCAGCAATGATTACAACAATTATTACAGCATAATTTAGAAAGTCAAAGCCAATCATTCCAATTATTGCAATAACCAACAATCTTTCTGCTCTTTCTCCAATCCCGATTCCTTGCAGCTGAACACCAAGAGATTCAGCCCTTGCGCGAGTATAGCTGACAAGCAATGACAACCCAATTGCTAAAAGTACCAAATATCCTTGCGAGTATCCACCAATTAGAATTCCAAGAAATATTGAGACCTCTGCAACTTTATCAAATACCGAATCAAGAAATGCACCTTTTTTTGATGTCTTGCCAGTTATTCTTGCAACTTGGCCATCAACTATATCAAAAAACCCAGATATCAACAACAAGACACCTCCAAAGATAAACGAATATTCAAAGTGAAGTGCATATACAATGGCAGATGCAAATGCAAATCCAAGTCCTACTCCCGTCCAAAAGTTTGCAGAAAGCCCAGTAGCTGCAAATACTTTGCCAATATTTTGTAAAGCAGGTTTTAGACCTTCTCTAAAGTTGTTAAGCATCTGATACCAACAAGAAATTGTACAATAATTTATACCATATATCCCAAGTCACGCATGGATGAAAAAAT
>JAGWGS010000210.1 GCA_028867235.1 Nitrososphaerota archaeon
AAATAGAAAGATCAAGAAATGAGATTGAATCTGTAGAATTTGTGGAATCATAATACGGAATCTTTTGAAGAGGAGCTGAAGTATGTATGCTAGATAGATAATGTGCGGTAATAAAATATGTAATCAGGCTTGCCGCTCCTATCAATAGTATAATTATTACAATATTTTCTATTTTCAAAATACATTATTCTTCAATCCTCAAACCATAAAAGACTGGTGTAGATTTTCACAGTGTTATCTTCTAAGAAACAAAGATTGTCATTTTCTCAGATTTTTTTGAGCCTTACTCTTCATGGTCTTAATAAATCCTAAATACAGACTTTAACTACTACCGATCTTCCAATTCTGCTTGCAACCTAAAAGACTTTTTAAAGTATACTTTTTGTGGTTTAAAATAGTAAATTTATTGAGTTTTCATTTTCTTCTTGTAAAAAAGAACACCGATGCTGATATTCCAACAGAGATAGGAATTCCTATCGATGCTAAAAGAAGGCATTATTCAAATCCTCATGTATTTGTTCCTCTTCTTGTTTATTTTCAACTCCTATTCTTGCAGGATCTAATTGTGGTTGCAATTAACTCCGCGGTGGTCCAGTAAGACCCAACTTATCCTCTAAGGATTGATTCATTCTAGTACTTTCCATATTGCTCGAATTGACAGTACTTACAAGCAATTTCATTTTTCCATCATAGAATATCAAGCCTGCTTGTGGATTTGTATGACTGCTAAACATGGATGGAATAGGATTTTCTGGACATGGTGGAGATGCCCCTAGTATGTGTAATAACTCATGAGTATTATCTGAAAACTTGGCATCTACCCAGTAGTATTGATATGTGCCGGATGAGCCACAATCAGGGAGTCCTCCTCTAAATCCACTTGGAAACAAGGTAAAGACCACGTCATGGAATGAAATTTGCACTGGATGATAGTATGCATCATCGGTATAGTTTGGTGTGACAAAGTGATATTTCTGATTTTCAAAAGTAATCGTTCCAGTATTTAGTTCCAAACTTGTAAGTTGCTCTTGTAACGGTTGTAAAAAAAACAAGGCAAAAACTATAACAGTGCTTATTCCCGTTGCAATAATTATTGAAAGATGAATAGTTTTCATTTTTGTAACGATCTCATTCTATTACTAAACATTTTATATGATATGAAAATAATTCCAATACCACAAATTGTTACTCCAAAATAGAATGATAGTTGAAGAAAATACCAATAGTTTGGAAGAGGTGCGATGGGACAACTGGAATAACAATGTACGCCATACCATAA
>JAGWGS010000211.1 GCA_028867235.1 Nitrososphaerota archaeon
TTTTTACCATTTCCTAAAATGTGATGTCTGTACTAAATTAACCTTGATGTTAACTCATATCTGGTGTTTGTAATATGTAATTTCTCATACTGGGAGTACTACATCACCTGTATGTTCAGGAATATTATCTTCCTTTAGTCTTGATACCACGATATCTTTTCTCTCAGTGTCAAGTCCACGCACTAGAGCTTTTGATATTCCATTTTTGTCACATATTACAACCATGAATCCCGTAGTATCTGATAAAATATATCCTCCTGCATCACTCAAGACTGCATACAGATTCTCTTGTCCCACGGGTTCCCAAATGTTTGTTTTATTGTCCCGGAGTGCTAATGCTGGCATGGCCTGATCATTGCATAATTTGTTTAGATATTCGCGAGATTCTTTGACTCGTTTTTCTCCCATCTTCAAGGCCACAAAATATTGCATATGCAAAAAAACTGCTTCTTGTTATTTATATGATATCGTATCCAAAATATCATGAATTTCTTTAGATTTTATTTCGTTTTTAGCAGATTCTAAAAATATGCGCAATTTTTCATTGGAAAAACCCTCGGAGGAATACTTGACAGATTGTATTGCCATTTCCAATTTATCAATATCATGTAACAGAACAGATTCTTCTGTTTGCAGTTCTGAATATTCTTTCCATAATTCTGCATATTGATTTCCAATATCAGGCGGAATTTTTGAGAGAATTTCTTTCATTGCTTCCTCTTCTGCTGCTTTTTTATTCTCCTTTGATATTTCTCCTGGCATGAAATCTCCCGTAATTGATTCTGCCAAGTCATGCAATAATGCCATTTTGACAATTTTCTCAGTATCAAGATTATGTAAATCGGCCAGGACCATTGCCATCACAGCTGTACCATACGAGTGATCTGCAACCGATTCTGGATGTTCTATTCCAACCTTGTTTTTCCATCCGCTACGAGGCACTTTTTTAAGCTCTGCAACAAGATAGAAAAAATCAAACAACATTCTAGTATGATACATTACCTGTTTTAATCTTTGACGATGTTATATTGAAGATATTTCAAACAAGATTAAAATGACAATTACAATATGTAATAACATGAAAATATATACAAAAACAGGTGATGACGGTACTACCGGATTAATAGGAAACAAGCGTGTAAAAAAATCAAACCCTAGAATTTTATCATATGGAACAGTTGATGAACTTAATGCATCAATTGGCATAATTTT
>JAGWGS010000212.1 GCA_028867235.1 Nitrososphaerota archaeon
TCCAAATTTCCCGGTCAATCGACACTCATTTTGGATGAACCAGATATTTACATGCATCCTGACTTACAGCGGAAAATGTGCAAATTTCTTTTTAGCGACAAACGCAGATACCCGCAAGTAATAATTACGACACACTCTGTTGAGATTATGTCTGAAGTTGATGCTGGACAAATATTGATTCTTGATAGAAAACGAGAACGATCCATCTATGCCGATAGTCTGCCGACACCGCAGGTCGTCTTGGACGATATTGGCAGCGTGCATAATGTGCATCTTGCCCGGTTGAATTGGTCTCGTAGATTTTTAGTTGTCGAAGGTGACGATTTAAAGATACTTGCTGTTTTGCATCGGACATTATTCCGAGAAAGTGATATGTCTCTTGACGCGTTACCACAGACAAAAACCAATGGCTGGGGAGGATGGGGCATTGCAATTGGCGCCCATCAGAGCATTTCAAATAACTCGGGTAATACTGTAAAAGTCTACGTTATTTTTGATTCTGATTATCATACGGAACAGGAAATAAAAGAAAGATACGAGCAAGCTCAAAAATTCAATATGAATTTGCATGTATGGGAACAGAAGGAGATAGAGAATTATCTTCTTGAGCCAAAGACTGTATTCAGGCTTATAAGAAAAAGAACTGCGGAGCAACATAGAGATAATGTGACAGAGAAACAAGTGAGAGTTCAACTAGACAAAGTCATTCAGGGAATGAAAAACGATGTGCTAGATCAAATTGCAAGCGAAAATTATAAAAAATTCAAATCAGATGTGTCGGCAGCAAATAAATATGCTCGCGAAAAGATTGAGATGGCTAATAAATCAAAATATGGGCTCGGATCTTTAGTATCCGGAAAGAAGGTAGTAGCCGCTATGTCTGGTTGGGCTAATCAGAACTTCAATGTGTCTTTCAGTGCCATTGCTATTGCTAGAGAAATGTATATCGACGAGGTACCTGACGAAATGAAGAGTGTTCTTACGGCAATCGAGAGGGGCGACAACATATAGGATTGAAGAATAATCTGGCACAGACCACGATCTGGTCACCAGAGGGAGGCAAAACAAACTGCGGCGCATTTTATTGCGCGCTCCGGAAACAATGGATCAAATCGCACAGTGCAGGCTATAACATGACAAACAACTTCGGTTCGATAAAGTGGCTGTTGCTTACTGCGGCAATGTTGGCTGCCAGTT
>JAGWGS010000213.1 GCA_028867235.1 Nitrososphaerota archaeon
CCAACTTTTTACATTCAGCAATAATGTGCATATAGAATACGATCGATCAACAGGTTCACAAAGTGTCGATCTTAATTATTCTGATATCCCAAATATTTCATTAAGTCTTGATCGTACGGGATATCCTGCAGGCGCTGATGTTTTTGCGACCATACATGATGCTGAATTGAGTATAGATCCTACATCACAAAACTCTTGGACGTTTAATGTAGGTCCTAATTCTGCTACATTTTATCAGGCTTTTTCAGTGTCTGGTAGGAGTGCAAGTGGTTCTGGCTTGGTGAATCTTCTACCATATCTTAGTATCCTTGGGTTCAAAGACAATGGTAAACTAAGCATGGATGCTTCTGATGTTGTTAATTTGAAAACTAATTCTGTTCAAACCAGTTCTTCGCTTAATGGTGTATACAATAAGTTGGTGACCTTTGTAGAAACTGGTCCACATTCTGGAATTTTCCAAAGCTCATACGGTAGCGCGTCAACAATAGGAATACTCTCAAATGCTCCTCGTTCTCACTCTGGATCAATTACGTATAACCTCCAGAGTTCTTCCATAGTCTCTGGTACTTCTACTACAAGTTTGTCTGTAGGTAATAATCAAAATCAATTCGGTCCTGGTCAACGAGAAACCATTACCTTGACTGATAATAATCAAAACATCAATTCTAATATGATTGATCAGCTTGATGTTTTCAGATCATCTGCAAAGATACCCACTTTAAAAATTGGAAATCCTATAACACTCAGCAGTTCATCAAATGTACAATTTTATGGAAATACGGGTTCTCTTACTGTTCCATCTTCTGTTTTTGATTCTAATTCATTGAGACTCATAATAGATACTAGAACTCAATCTATGACTAATTTTCAGAAAATTACATTAAATCTAGGTATCTCAACACAATCACTCAAAGATCTTCTTATTGATTCTAGTCAGCCTAATTCAAAAGGAACTAACTGGGTAAATTATGATTTAAGATCATTCCAAAAACAACTTGGAATATCCTCTTTTTCTGGTACTACTATGACATTATATTTTGGATCGATTGGTTCGTCCCCAGTCACAATTGTAACACCTGGAATGATTGTAACTGGAAATGGACTAGTTCAGATAAGTGATTCTGCTATTACTTCGATAGAGTCCATGCCATCTGGTTTACCTGTGT
>JAGWGS010000214.1 GCA_028867235.1 Nitrososphaerota archaeon
TCTCTTACATTTAGTATTCCAACAATCTGATCTGGTGTGTCCTTGTATAGGGGAATTCTGGAATATCCGCTCTTGCTTATCAGAGGCATTGCATCAAAAAGAATCGTCTTTGCAGGAAGCATGAACATCTTTGTCCTCGGAGTCATTACAGCTCTGATTACAATGTCATCGAACTTTAGTGCCCCGTGAACAAGTTCACGTTCGTGTTTTTTTAATGCCTTGTCTTCAAGACCTTGTTCTATTACATTGTAGATTTCTTGTTCTGTGACTGGAGGAGGATGATACGGACTTTTTAACATCCACAGTATCGCATGTGTTATTTTTTCAAACACTATCACAAATGGGTAAAATATATAGCTAAAAGTCAGTGTTACACCGCTTATCCAAAGTGACACTTTGACAGGATTTGCATTACAATATGATTTGGGTGCATTCTCGCCAAAGACCAAAAGTATGAAGGTCATAATGCCTATGGATATTGCAAGTCCGTTGTTGCCAAGTAAGCTGAGAGCAATTTCAGTAGCAAGCGCAGAAGAGCCTACATTTGCTAATGCTGTTCCAAGATTTATTGTTGCAAGCATTCTGTTCGGATTTGATTTTAGCTTTGCAAGGGATGCTGAGCCTCGCACCTTATCTTTTACCAACTGATTGACCTTTGCCTTGTTTGTTCCAATCAACGCCACTTCTGCGCCGCTAAAAAGAGCAGACAATGAAACCAAAAGTGCCAACAGGATTATCTTGAGGATCATCACAGTATCCATGATCTCAATCACCTCTGGATTTGCAGATGTGTGTTTTTATCAAGTTATGCACTCTGACATGTAAACAGTCTAATTGAATTTCAAACAAATTATTATGTATGGTATTTCCATCTTGTCTCTTTTATAAGTTCACTTGAGAAATTCTTCTGATAACAAGTTGGTCTAGGCACACATTATTTCTTTGCAAAATGCTCCTGCAATAGTTTCTTCTTTTCTTCCATGTGGAACAATTCTTCAGTATGTTTGAAGGCATCTTCTCTTTTTCTGTTAAACAGCATTGCCTGCATCAATAGGTGATTCTCTGGTACGACTATACCTGTTTGGTCGTCTGAATATGTCATCTTTACAATGTCATCCTGGACTTCGGTCATGTCAGCATGAATGTGAATCATGTTT
>JAGWGS010000215.1 GCA_028867235.1 Nitrososphaerota archaeon
GGCTGGTTCCAGGGGCCTTGGAGGTTTTAAGAGGCTTGTTCTTGGAAGTGTTGCAAGCTCACTTGTACAATACGCCAAGTGTCCAGTACTAGTTGTAAAATAAGGGTATAGAATACTTATTCAAACAAATCTTATAATGTATACAATATAGGAAATCGTTATACACATAATGAAATTCAGCTTGCAACTATTAGGTAGATTTTGTGTTTTAAATTAGTCTACACATCTATTCCAATATTTTAGATATATTTTCAAAGCTCCACATGCCACACTTGTCATTTCCTATCTTGAGAAATCCTGAATTTTGTATTTGAGATATTACATGTACAGCAAATGGCAATACACCTGTAGCTCCAGGGGAGTTGTAGTTTAGAATATGAAAGGAATTTCCTTTTTGTTCTACTATTGCATCTGGAACAAACTTGCCATTCTTGTCTATTACAGACGCCCTGATTCCAGCAGTTCCTCTTTTCGTGAATTTTTTTGGATCTACTTTTGGAAGAAATTCCTTTACTCGGTTTATCATTACTGTTTTGGATATAGATGAGAGAACCTCTCCTGATGCAAGTGAGACAAACTGTGAATCAAACAACATCTTTGATGCACCAGAAAAGAGCATCTCAAGTATCTTTGATGGCATCTTGCGCAGATTTTCCGACATGTTATACCCATAAGGACTAAAGACTGGTACTGCATTTGGTCCTACCTCGCGTCTTCCGTCTGATCGTACTATCCAGTGTGGGTCAAGAAATGGATACTCGGGATGTTTTGGAACAGAATAGACACTTGTCTTTGTAAGGTCTTTGTATTCTGGCTCTGCCTGCCAGTATTCACCTCTAAAGTGAATGTCAGTGAGATCTTTTTGTACATCCATTCTGTGTGCTATGTCAATTGACATTCCACCTGCTGCATTTATCAGCAGATTGGTTTGTATGGTATCTCTGTTTGTCTTGATTTCTAAGTGGTCGTTCTTGTCAGAGATGTTTTTCGCACCGGTGTTTGTTAGAAATATTGTACCTTGATTTATCGCGTCCTCCATGAGATGATATGTTAGAATGCCATAATCCACTGATGCATCTTTTTTACAAAAAATTGCCTTTTGGCATCTTACCTCTGGCTCTAGTTTTTTTACATCCGTACTGTCA
>JAGWGS010000216.1 GCA_028867235.1 Nitrososphaerota archaeon
AATTTGGGTTTCCATCCTGTTGCCTTTGTTATCTTTGATGAATCAATAGAATATCGTTTGTCATGTCCTGGTCTGTCACCTACATCTTCTATCAAATTTTGCGGTTTTTTCATCAAGTTTAGAATCTTTTCAACTATGATCCTGTTTGTTATCTCGTTCCAAGCAGTGATATTGTATACCTCTCCTGCTCTGCCTTTTTCAATCAGAGTATCTATTGCCTGTACATGATCCAAAACATAGATCCAGCTTCTTACTTGGTTTCCTCCTCCGTATAGTGGTACTTTGAGATTTTTAGTGACACGAATTATTGTCTTTGGTATTAATTTTTCTGGAAACTGGTATGGACCAAAATTGTTTGTGCATCTGGTAGTGATGCATTTTATTCCATAGGTTCTACTGTATGCTTCTACAAGCAGGTCTGCAGATGCCTTGGTAGCAGAATATGGATTGCTTGGTTTTAGTATGTCATGTTCGTTAAATGATTCCTTGTCTACTGCATCGCCATATATCTCGTCAGTTGATACATGGATGAAAAATTTGTCATGCTTTCTTGCAGCTTCTAATAATGAATATGTTCCAAGAACATTTGTCTCAATAAATGGCCTTGGATTAGATATACTCCTATCTACATGAGTCTCTGCTGCAAAGTTTACAATGACATCTGCATCTTTTGCAAGACTTGCAATAGTTTCTGTATTTTTAATATCATCTTTTACAAATTTATAATTTGGATTTTTTTCTATCTCTCTTAGATTTTCCATATTAGAGCCAATCGTTAGACTGTCTAGATTTGTTATTTTATCTTCAGGATTATTCTTTATATGATTTCTGATAAAGGCACTGCCGATAAAACCTGCTCCTCCACAAACTAGTAACTTCATGCACACTACCATCTAGAATAATTATTTAACTTTAATGTAATTTTCATTTATCAGTATACAAAATTATTATCGGCGTTCTGTAATGTAGGAAGTTGTAGATCCTTTTGTATTATAATTGGCTTGTCTAAGGGCCATTTGATAGACATATTAGGATCATTCCACAAAATTCCTCGTTCATGTTCTGGAGAGTATTCTGAGCT
>JAGWGS010000217.1 GCA_028867235.1 Nitrososphaerota archaeon
CTATGCACTGGTGGCAGGCAAACTTGTCCACCAGAAATACAATTGCCCATCCCACAAGTGCACCTGTTGCATAGTCTAGCAGCCTCCACCAGAAATACTTCATTTGTTGTTTCTTGATCTATCCGAAATATAAGATTGATTTTGCATGCTTGCTAGGAAAAGTATTGCTTGATATTATTCACTTCGATCTTTATCCATTCACAAAAGATCTTCCAAATAGCATCTGGAGTGGAATCATATTGAAAAAAAGTAAACATTATTGCTGTAGAGTTGTCATGTAAAGAAATTATTCTCATATATGCAGGTGTCATGTTATCTTCAGTAGGTCCTGCATAGATGTCAATCAGACCTGCTTTCTTGTCTGTATCTAGTCTTATGAATACCTCTCCAATTGGAGTTAATGCCTTGTACTTGTTGTCAACCAATGTGAGTTTTTTGACAAACTTCGTTGCCCATTTTGGAATGTTTTCAATATTTGATAGAAATTCAAATACACTGTCTCTTGGTACATTGACTACACAAGTCTCAGTTACAGAGTTCAATGTTTTGTGTCAAAATGTCGATTAATTAAACGGTATTCTGGATATGGACAAAAGAATGACTCATAAATCCATGACTTGGTATTTCTTGCAACATCATGTCCTTAAAACCAAAGAGTGCCGAAGAATCAAAAGCCGAGATGACAGTGAGAATGTTTCCATCTGATGCAAACCCTGCAGGTAATGTCTTTGGTGGTGAAATACTTCGACAGATTGACTTGATAGCAGGTCTTGTAGCTCAGAGGCATTCAAAGAAAAATGCGGTAACTGCATCAATTGACCGAGTCAACTTTCTAAAACCTGTAATGGTTGGAAATGCGCTCATCCTAAATGCCAAACTCAACTATGTATCACGCTCCTCCATGGAAATTGAGATTAGAGTTGAAGCAGAAAACCTGCTTACTGGGACTAGAACACTCACAAATACTGCCTATGTTACATCTGTTGCATTAGATGAATCTGGCAAGCCAACAGATGTGCCTCCACTCTTGATTGTCACAGAAGATGACA
>JAGWGS010000218.1 GCA_028867235.1 Nitrososphaerota archaeon
CAATGGAAGCAGGTATTCAAGGATCTTCCACATCTGATAAGGTCGACAAATTGGGTTAAAGAGTATAAGGATGCCATGGAAAAAGAAGGATTGAATGTTGAGGTATTATATCTGACCTGTGGAACCTCTGCTATCCTTACAGGCACAAAGAAAGTCTAGTCTTATTTCTTCAGATATTTGAAACCAAACCGAGTCATCATACAGGATCTCATATTCCCTAGTAATGGTTCTTCTATCTGGATCAAAATCAAGTGCAGTCATCCTTCTTTGTGCAATTATGTTATTTTTTTGAAGTATCTTACCAATACTTTCTTTTTTCTGTAATAGGGCAACCATTACGGATTTTGGAATATTTTTTGAATCGAATTTTACATTTGCCCGAAGAATAGGAAATTGAGCATGTCCTATGATGACTTTTCTTACATATTTTGTGCCGTATGCTGAATTTTGTTCAACAACTTTGAGATAAGTTGGTTTTTTGATTATGTGTGATATTGTCTGTTCAACATGACCTACTGGAGCATCTAATAGTATTTTTCCTACCTGTTCTATCTCTACTTCCATAATGATATAACCAATCCATTTCAGTTAAGCATATCTTAAAACAAGATAAAAAACCGTGGAAACCATAATTCCAATACTGACTAATTTTAAAATAATTTCTTCTCTATGTGTATCTTGGATATGATGTTCCTGAATTAATTTCTTGTATTTTTTGGATGTTTTTATGAGAACAAAACTTAGTCCAGCAGCTATGCCTGATAATGCTAATGTTAGCAGAGATATGGTATTGGCCTGAATGGCAGAACCTGCAAAAACAGGAAGTATTCCCCATGATATTATGAAAACTGTACTATTGTGAAATTTTCCTTTAAAAAATTCTAGATTGTAAGAAAAAAGAAAAAAAGTTTCAGCAATTCCTATTGGAAATAAGAGTGGAGAATCACGAAATGCATAGTATAGACCAATGACAAAAGCTACTGATAGTGAAAATAAAGAAACTGTCAAAACCTTCTTTTTTGACAAAGT
>JAGWGS010000219.1 GCA_028867235.1 Nitrososphaerota archaeon
ACAATATGGCATCTGACACAGAAGATGTCTTTAGTATTGTCCCCTTGAATAATATTCCTTCATCTTCTGCACGCAATTCAAGTACTCTGACAAATCTTGACGCTATTTCTCTTTGTCTTTTTAATATTGTTTCCTCTTCTGTTATGGAATATTCAGGAAGCTGGTCTTGTACTAGTACGCAGCTTGTAACAAGTATCTTAGAGTTGTATTTTTTCGCCATATCTAATGCATATTCAAACGCTCTGTCAGAATTTTTCGAGCCATCATATGGAATCAAAATTTTGTTAATCTTCATACTGGCTATAACACTGGTTATCATTTAAACATCTATCGCAATTTCCTAATTGCTAAGTTGTTTTGTTGATACACATCTTTTGTAGAAAGATGTCACGTTGATTTGAGGGATACCATGTCAAAAATATGCACTAGACGATATACAAGAGGACCGACTTTATGAAAAGTCTACTCTTCATTTGAGTTTTACAAATTTATCTATAAAATATTCTAATACTTGTCATTATATTCAAACAGGAAAACAAGATAAATACAAGATAAACCTGACAGATGGCACTTGCGAAATAACTCTTGGGCTTGAGAGACCGCAAACTACATTAGAAGACTGGATAAAGAATGATACAATCATGAAACTTGTAGGAATTCCTGCATACAATGAAGAAAAGACAATAGGAGACATGATAAAAAAATCACTCAAACACTCTGACAGGGTTATAGTTGTCGATGACGGTTCCACTGATAATACTGCCAAGATTGCAAAGCAGAGTGGTGCTACAGTAATATCGCACCAAAAAAACCAGGGTTATGGAGCTGCTGTAATAACCTTATTTGACAGGGCAAGAGATGAAAACGCTGACATACTAACAATAATTGATGGTGACGGACAGCATGATCCAGAACAAATCCCACTTTTGATAAATGCTTTACAGGAAAATGATGTTGATGTAGTGATTGGTTCTAGATTCCTCCAATCTAGTTCTGACACAC
>JAGWGS010000021.1 GCA_028867235.1 Nitrososphaerota archaeon
AAGCGGACTCAAAAAGACCTTGAGATGCTCCTAAGAAAGGGAGCTAAGATAAGACTGGTCAAGGGTGCGTACCATGAGAGTGCAAAAAATGCATACATGACAAGACATGATGTTGATGAGAATTACAAAAAACTCATGAATAGATTGTTTGATGATGCAAACGAGTTTGCAATAGCCACTCATGATTCAAAGTTGATTGATATGGCAATCAATCTGTCAAGAAAACATGAACGCAAGTTCGAGTTTCAGATGCTAAAAGGGATACGCGATGAGCTAAAACCTATTTTGGTAAAAGATGGCTTTACAGTTGCAGAATACATTCCATATGGAACAAACTGGCTTCCATATTCCATACGGAGACTAAAGGAGAGAAAACGAAACATATTGTTGCTTGGCAGCTCGTTTATTCATTCACATCGCGTCTGAGTCTGCTCTCGCAAGAATTGTAACAAATAGTATGCTCCCCCGGCTCCCTTGCCAGAGATTCCAGAATCTTTCCATCCAACAAACGGTTGCGCTCCAACCATTGCTCCAGTGGTAGCACTAGCAGATCGGTTTGCATATGTGACGCCTGCTTCAATTTTTTCAAAGAATTTTTCAATCTCTGCCTTGTCTTGACTAAAGACTCCGGCAGTAAGGCCATAGTTGCTCTTGTTTGCAAGAGATATTGCTTCATCAAAGTTATCAAATTCCTCAACGCATAGAAACGGTAGGAATAATTCCTCTCGAATTAATTCATGGTCTTTTGGAAGACCTGCTACAATTGTGGGCATGACAAAATTTCCATCCTTGCATGATGCATCAGGTACAAGATCTCCCCCACATAGTATCTTGCCATCTTTTTTTGCAACATCAGATGCTTTTTGGAATTTTTGCACCGCATCTGCATTTATGACAGGTCCAATGTACGAGTCTTTCTCCCAGGGTTTTCCAACTTTGAGCGCTCGAGTCTTTGCAACAAGCCTATCAAGAAATTTGGGTGCAATTGACTTGTGGACATAGACACGAGAGCATGCACTACACTTTTGTCCGCTATATCCAAAGGCTGCACGCATTACACCGTCTGTTGCTTTCTCAATATCAGAGGATGCTGATACTATGGCAGGGTTTTTTCCTCCCATCTCTGAGATAAACGGTCTTGGCCTATGAGATTCAACTGTGGAATATCCTGACATGCCTACCTGTTTAGAGCCTGTAAATGCAATTCCCTCAATCATATCACTTGAAAGAATTGTTTTTCCAACTATGCTTCCAGAGCCTGTTACAAAATTTATTGCGGCAGGAGGAAGTTTGTGAAATATAGATTCTACAAACTTGAATGCAGAAATTGGTGCATCACTTGATGGTTTTAGAACTACAGTATTTCCTGTTATCAGTGCTCCAGATGTCATCCCTATTGCAATTGCAGATGGAAAGTTAAATGGAGATATTACGCCCCACACGCCATATGGTTTTAGCACGCTTTTTGTATTTTCATTGGATGTTGCACTTTTTGTCTGCTTTGAAAATCCCTGGTTGATTTCGAGTTGTTCTGCATAAAATCGCATAAAGTCTATTGATTCATCAAGGTCTCCCATTGCCTCAAGCCTGTTTTTTCCGTTTTCAAAACTCAAGATTGCTGCAAGATCAAACTTGTTTTGTGAGAAAATGTCTGCAACTTCTCTAAATATTCTAACCCTTGTTTCATATGGTACTAGAGACCACTTGAAAAACGAATCTCTGGCAGTCTCTATTGCGTGTAAGGCATCTTCCTTTGTAGCAAGAGGGAATCGTCCAAGAATTAGATTTCTGTCAGCAGGAGAGCGTACTTCAAAGGTATCATTAGAAAAGATCTCTTTTCCGCCAATAATCATCGGATAATTTTTATCAAAGTCTTTTTGAATGCGAGTTACAGAGTCATCAAATTTCTTGTGAAATTCATCAACAGAGTTATTCTCTACAAATTTCCCCCATGTCTTTTCGTTTTCAAACATCAATACCAATCACACCAGTCCAAGATTTAACTGGTTTTGTTGATGTCAAATCCGTATTAGCTTGGGGACAAACCTATTTCAAACGCGAAACATTTTATCTACTCAGGCAAAGGTGTTCTATGCTAAATACAGTATATCGTGATGCCATAAAGAAGAGAGAAGAGACAAGGTCCATCTTCAAGGGAGAGAGATTTGACCAGATCATAAAAAAGGCAAAAGATGACTGGATAGAATACATACCCCAGAAGAAAGACTCTCAGATTGCAGGAATTGACAGTAGTTACAACAGTACCAAGTTTCAAGGGTTAGAGTTATGGGTAGTTTCAGGAGTTTCGATAAAATCAGATGGTAAGATAATATACGAAGAGCACGACCAAGGCCTAGGACAGCCTTCACCAGAACTTGAGACACAGGCAAGCAAGATGGAGGTGTCAGCATGTATCAACTCGGTAGAAAATGCCGACCTTGTTGCATTAGATGGCTCACTATATTCACAGTTTCTTACAAGACAAGCATCGCTTGGAGGTTCTATTACAGCTGCGATAAAAAAGAAAAACAATGTGATTTTCATATCAAAGACATCATCTGCAAGAAAACAATTTGAAAAACTAGGTTCAGTAGCAGGAGATATTTTTTATTACAACCATGCAGTCAAAACACCTGGATTTAGTAAGATCTTTACAGACCCTAGTCTTGGACCAGGAAAAGTAGTAACATATGTTTATGCAAGACTAAGACATTCAACGCCACTTATCAAAATAGAGCTATTAGGTTCTGATCATCAAGAATCTGAAATGAAAAATCTGTTAGACATTATTACAAAAAATAGTGTTGGAGGGTACCCATATTCATTAAAGCTTGCTCATGAGAAATGCAAGATAAGCAATTCTGATCTTTCAAGACTGGTTAGTCTATATGGACTTGGAAATGAAGTTGGTTCAAGAGAGGTATTAAATTGACAATAGGAGTTGTGATAGGAGAATCAAGACCTACTGATGTTACAGTACAATCATCAAAGCCGTTGTCGGTTGGAGAATATGTCATAATTGATTCACAAGATGGAAAAATTTTGGGTCTTGTTGAAAAATCAATAATTTCAAGTGAGGCATTGACAGATGTTAGAAATTTTGATGAGGCAGTAGAGAGCAAAGAAGTTGCAGATCTTAATTCAAGAGACAAAAACTATAAGGTAAAAATAGGAATACTAGGATTTCTAGACAAGCTACAAAAGGGTCAGATGATCCTTCCTGCAGTACCTCCCCTTCCAGGAACATCAATTTTGGAAGCAACACAAAAAGATTTGGGAATAATATTTGGTCCGTCATCAGAAGAATGGACTAGAATTGGGTCTCTTTTGAGAAATTCTAGCATAGAAGCAAGAATTAACATCAACAAGATAGTCTCAAGACACTTGGCAATACTTGCAATGACAGGCATGGGAAAAAGTAACCTAGTTTCACTTATTGCAAGACATGTAGCAACACTAAACGGCACGCTAGTCATTTTTGATTACCACAATGACTATGAGAATCTGGACGTACCAAAGATGAATTACATGTTGGCAAAGATAAATCCTCGGCTCTTGCCTGCAGACAAGCTTGCCGAGGTCATAGAACTACGAGAAAATGCAGACAAGCAACAGAGAGCCCTAAGAGAGTCATTTACAGAATCAGTCAAACAGTCAAAGGATTTTTGGCAGGCACTTGAAGAAAGTACCAGATCTTTTGGACACATGACAAAAGGATATGCAGATAGTGCAAGCCGAGTCTTGGACAAGATAGATGATGCAAAACATAGATTCTCAGACATATTAGATCCTGACTGCGGAGACCCGGTAGAGCTCATCAAAGAAGGCAGAGTAAATGTGTTAAACATATCAGAGCTTAGTGAGAGGCAAGCAAATGCAGGATTAGCATATTATTTACAAGAGTTGTTACAACATAGAAAAAATTCAGTGTGGGAAAAGAAAGGCAAGGTATCCACAAAGAAGAGTAACAAGTTTCTTGCACCAGTATTTGTAATAATAGAAGAAGCTCATGTTTTCATTCCAAAAGGAGAACATACTGACACAAAGTATTGGGCATCAAAAGTAGCAAGAGAAGGGCGCAAGTTTGGAATTGGCCTTGGAGTTGTATCACAGAGACCAAGAAATATTGATCCCAATGTATTAAGTCAGATGGGTTCGCTTGCAATAATGAAGATAGTACAAGACGATGATCAACAACAGATTGCATCAGCTGCAGAATCATTGAGTAAGGATTTGCTTTCACAGCTATCATCTCTGAATATTGGTGACGCTGTACTAATTGGGCAATGGGTTAATCTTCCGTCAATCGTACATGTGGACGAGGTAAAGAGCAAAAAGTCAGGCTCTGATCTTAACGCAGTATCAGAATGGAGTCAGACTGACAAGTTCAAAGAGATTGCAAAAGAGTCTACAAAATCCATGATTCAAAAAGATCTTTTGCTTGATTGAGATGATTTTCTCTCATATCTCTGACACCCACCTAGGTTTTGTCCAATACCATTCAGAGGAGCGCGAAAATGATGTATACAATGCATTTGACCAGGCAATTGACACATCAATAAAAGATCATGTCGACTTTGTCATACTGGCAGGAGACATATTTCACGTTCCAAACCCAAGTGGAAAAGCAATACTTGTACTTGCAAATGCACTACGACGCCTAAAGAAAAACAACATTGATTCCTATTTCATATTAGGAGAACATGATATCAGCAGAATAAGGTCAACACCAGTTCCATTTGTGTACCACAATCTGGGCTTTTCAAAATACATAGGAAATGGGGAACCAATTTTTCACAAGGATGTTTTAATTTCAGGATTTGACAAGCGAAGAAAGGCAGAGATTGAAAACTTTGAGCCAGAACTTGCACGAATTGATGCAGAAGCCAAAAAACACCAAGGACATAAAATACTTGTACTCCATCAAGGAATAACCGAAGTAAACAAGTTTGCAGGAGAGATAAACTCTGTTGATCTTCCAAAAAATTTTACATATTATGCAATGGGCCATCTTCATGAACAAGAGTTAAAACGATTCTCACATCTTGGAGGGCCACTTGCATATCCAGGATCAATTGAGCTTACCTCAAGTGAAGGAATCAAAGAAACAGAGAAAGGTTTCTACCAGGTTGACATTTCATCAAAAGAAGCATCACCAACATGGATAAAACTTGACATACGCCCACAATTTTCCATTAAAACTTCGATTGACTCTATTTCAAGTGACGTAGATGCACTTGTCCAAAAGATGCAGGATTTACCAAGAAAACCAGTAGTTGAATTGAAAATAACTGGAGAGATAACAGAACATGGAATAATCCAATCACAGGTAGCCAAACTAACAGAACTTACATTGCGTTGTTTTTGGAAACACATATCACAGGAACAATCAAGTGGTTCAGTCTTTATCGACAAGCCCCTCAAGATAGAAGAAGAGATGCATAGAATTGCAAAAGAAATACTTGGCTCTACAAATATGGCAAACTTTGCAATAACTGAGCTCTTGCCTTTGTTATCAAGAGGCAATGCAGATGAGGCAAGCCAAGCAATAATAGACAATTTTGAAAAGTTCAAGAAAGGAGTAAGAAATGCTACAATCAGTTGAACTTGAGAATTTTCTTTCTCACAAGAATACAAAGTTAACCTTTGAGAGAGGCGTAACAGTCTTTGTTGGACCAAATGGGGCAGGAAAATCAAGTGTAATTGATGCAATTACATTTGCATTGTTTGGTGAGCACTTGCGTAAATCCACAAAAGGACTATTGCGAAGAGGAAACAACCAGTCATATGCAAAAGTAGAGTTTACAATAGGAGACAGACAGTTTGAGGCAACCAGAAAGATAGACTCCAAGGGAACAGTCGGAGCCACATTAAATGAAAAAAAGGACGGCCAAGTAATTCCACTTGCAGCAGGAGAGAGAAAACAATTTGGAGAGTCCATGACAGAAACAATCGAATCTTTAGTAGGCCTTGATTTTGAGAAACTAAAGGTTGCATCAATTGTACAACAAGGAGAACTTCAGACAATAATAGAGGCAGATCCTAAAAAATTCAAGGAACTTGTTAATGCAATAATAGGAATAGACAAACTTGACACTGCTTACGAGTCAATGCGAAAGACAATAGATAATTTCAGAAGTGCAATGAAAGCAAAAATTGGTCATGATGATACCGATATTGCAACATTACATGGCAGGATGGAATACCTTCAAAAAGAAATAACAATTCTTGAACCACAAAAGAAAAAACTTGAGGAAGACAAGTTACAACAAGAACAAAAATTTCTTTTATTACAACAAGAGATTGAATTAGAGGCACCAAAAGAACTCAAGATAAAAGAGATAGATAACAAAAAAGATGATCTCACAAGATATCTGAAAAATTTTACATCTGCAAAGAAAAGAGAATTAGAGGAGAAAAAAAGAAGACTGGCAGAATGCACAAACAGTATTTCCATAGCATCAGTCAAACCACAGATAGAGCAAGAAATGACTGTCATGCAGGCAGAAATTGACAGAATTCGAGAGCAGGCAAAAGAAACAGGGGAAAAAATTGCAATGATTCGCGGTCAGCAAGAGATTGCAAATAGACTTCACTTGATAGATGGCAAGTGCCCAGTATGTAATTCCAAGGTAGACAAACTCAATCCACTCTTTGAAGAAGAACACCTCAAATTAGAATTGTCATCGTTAAAAAACAAGACAGATATTCTAACAAAAGAAGAAGTAATCCACCAAGGCAAGAAAAAGGAATTAGAACTCAAACTAGTCCAAATCACAAAAGCAGAGGGGATCTTGTCACTTAACAGAATAAAAAATCAAGATGACTTGGCCATTCTAAGTAAGGAAGTAGAGTCACTTGAAGCAAATACAAGAGACATACCACTTGAACTAGACCTAGTAAATATTCTTCAGCATGCAATTGATGAATACTCTACGGATTTGATAAAGGTAATTTCTACATTAATTGAGGAGACTAGAGGGTTTGATTCCAACAAATTCAGAGAACTAAAATCAAGACTAGAGCAACAGCGTAAAACCATTGGTACAACAGACCAAGAGATAGGATCGGTAAATACAAAACTAAAATTATACAGAGATGAAATCATCCAAACTACAAGTGTAATATCAGAGTTACAAGATGTAAAACAATATGTCACCACTCTTGAGACAATACGAAGTCAAATTTACAACAGGGACGGTCCTGTTGCCACAAGTCTTCGCTCATGGGCACTTGGGACCATATCCCAAAAAGCTTCGGAATATCTTACAACATTTAACGTAAAAATACAGAGAATAACACTTGAGGATAAAGCACGAGACATAGTAATAACATGTCATTCTGGAAACTCTGAGCTTGACCTAGAATCATTGAGTGGGGGAGAAAAGGTAAGTGTTGCACTAGCCCTAAGACTAGGCATGGCTCACCTCATGGGTTCATCTAATTTAAATTTCATAATACTTGACGAGCCAACAACACATCTTGATCAAGAAAGAAGAAAGTCTCTTGTAAGCGTGCTATCCCAAGCATTTGAGTCAAATATTGACGCAATATCACAGTTTATCATAATTACACATGATTCTGAGATATTTGAAAATTCCAATATTGATGCAATTTATGAATTCAGGTCAACATCTGATGGAACACTGGTTGCTCCGCTCTAACCGCCTGTTAATTTGGCAAACCTGTCATTTTTGCACATGCTTTCCATGAATTTCAAGTTGGACAATGCAACTACAGCAGAATCTCGCACTTGTTCACTTGAATCTTCCAATGCTTTTTGAAGTGTCTCCTTTGCATCCTGTGAACCAATGACTCCAAGTGCGACTGCAGCTTCATGTCTTACAAACAAGCTAGGGTCATTTCGTGTTGCATCTTCAAGTGGTTTAATTCCACTTCTAAGGCACATCTGTCCAAGAGAAAATGCTGCCTCATGTCGGACCAGTTCATTAGAGTCGTTTTTCAATATGTTTGCCACGTACGGTACAACATCCTCTCCTCCCATATCTACGAGAATGCAGACTGCTCTGCATCTAATTACAAAATCCTTGTCAGACAATAATTTGACAAAATACTGCTTGTCTTTTTTTTCATACTTTTCTTCCATCTCAGACAAGAGTTCAAGACGGCCATTGGGAATTATTTCCATGAAAGCACCTCTTTGTGTCTAATATTTAGTCGTTATCTAGGAATGAAAATACAATTTTTACAACTAACAATGTTACTGAACAATGTGGCGTAATTCTTTATAAAATCAATCAAGTAACAGACGCATGAACGCAAAAGACTTGACCAGAAATCGTAGCCTATTTGCAATAATTCTAGGTGTGGCAATAACTGCTACAATAGGATTGTCTGCAGCATATGCCGATTCTGCTTCAACAAACCAACAACCATCTCAAACACAGCCACCACAAATTCACGGCTCTATCAACCTTCAACAAACAATCATGTCTAATGTATCTACCAAACTCTCTACAGCAGCAGATACCGCAGCAGCTGCAGTGACAAATGGTAAGACAATTAGTGGAAGATTGACAGTCATGCAGGGATATGTGGTCTATGCCTTCAATGTAATAGATGACAAGAACATGTCATACATGGTGATAGTTGATCCATCAAATAACACTGTCTTGTATACATCCACAGGTCATCAGATGCAATTTGGAGGAATGTTTGGAATGGGTCATGAAGGAATGAATCATGGATTCCACAAAGGCAACATGAAGAGCATGCAGCCTTCTGGAGACACAACACAGTCTGGAAATACAAATCCAACAGCAGACAGCCAAGACTTGTCTAGTGGATTACACGTATAACTCCAGAAAAATTTCTTCTTTTTATTACGATATATTTATTGAAATTATTTTGTAAAAAATCAAGTAACATTGTTCAGTAACAAAGCTGCGCAAGTAATTATAAATAAAAAATCCATATCAGTTCATGAAACCCTGGTGTAGAATATTTGCAGCGTGGATGATAATGTTCATGTCACCATTTTATGGAGACATCATTTCTGCATCAGCCCAGATGAGCTTAAAGACAGGCATTTCACTTGTAACCAACTCAATAGTTCCATAAGTGAAATGATTCTATAAAATGCAAATACCGCATACTATATGAAGGGATTTTGTTTTTTCACTTTGAATTGTACCAACATGTTATCTTTTTCAAAGTGTTTTTTTATCGAGTCCTCAGATACAAGCAACTTGTCAGTATACAAGTAAACAGTTCCAGTAAATTCTAGTCTTGACATACCAGACATGGTACCATCATGCTCAAGTTGGGACAAAAACTTGTACACAAGATTTGGAAGCTCAACGTATTCGTTGCTCAGCTCAGGTATGATTATTCCAATATGTGCCTTGTTCTCATTTGAAATCAGTATTGCCACCAGACGGAATTTTTTTGTATTTTGGACTTTTTTGGTAGACTTGGCAACAAGCGCAAACTCCCAATCAGCATGTATTCTAGGCGAATTTGGAAAATCATCACCCATTTTTGTCATCAAAGACTCGAATAGATTGGCTTTCAATTCCATACCAGATGAAAGCTGTAATCCCTTATTTCTAGTGCTGGCACTCTATGAGATGTGGTTTTTTCTTAATATTTTTGTGATATTTCGTATTGTTACAGTACTTACACCTGATGCTTTGGCAATTTTATCCTGGGTTACATGCTCTTCATTTACAGTGCCAGACAGAAACAATGCAGTTGCTGCAAGGGATATAGGATTTTTCCCATCTGTTAGTCCCTTTTGTTTTGCAGATGCAATTATTTCCAGTGCATCTCTTTTTGCTTTTTCGCTAAGGCCTACCAATGTACCAATTTTTGATACAAGTTCTGCAGGATTTAGCGAGTCAACGTGTACATCTAGTGCTTTGACAAATACTCTATAGTGTCTTGAGAGATTCTTAAAGGAAATATTTCCTGCAGTTGAGATGTCTTGTAGTGTTCTTGGCACTCCTGATTCTCTGCATGCAACATATAGCGCTGACAAGACCATGCCAGTAATTGTCCTTCCCCTAATGATGTTTTTTGCAAGTGCTTTTCTGTACAGATAAGCGGCTCTTTCAATTACAGCGTCGGAGAGTTCAAGTTTTGTTTGAACAGCACCCATTGTAACAAATGCAGAACGGAGATTTCTTTCAGAAGAGCTTGATTTGCTTCTAGTATCCCATGTTCGTAGTCTGTTAAAGGTGTACTTCATGGAAGTAGAAATAGAGTTTCCTGCTGCATCCCTGTCGACATTTCCTATTACTGTAGACAGACCTTTGTCATGAATTGATAGTGCAGAGCCAAGCCCTGTACGTGTACTTGTGTTGTAATCTTCGATCTGGAGTTTGTCAGATCCAAGTTCTTCGACTTTATCTGCAAGTACCATTCCACAACGTGCGCACAGTATCTCTCCCCGAATATTATCAGTCACAAATGGCCCATGTGGTTTACCGTCATGAATTTGTGGCTTATTTTCAAATACTAGTTCTTGTTTATTATTAGATATCATTTGTATAGTTAGTATACACTTGAAAGTATTTAAAATGTCTAGTAACTGTACCTATACCAGATTACCTGAAAGTAAGCATGTATGAAGCATAAAATCATGTAGCTTCAGAAGATCTGTAGATCTCTCTAGTAATTCTAGGTTTACCATCCTTGAAAACATCTTTTGCGCAATATTGCATAGAAAATGCCGCCATGGATTCCAGAATTGGAGATAACGCCAATCCCTTTTTTGTAACAACATACTCTATCTTCACAGGAGTTCCGGCATAGACGCGCTTCTCAATTATTCCATTTTTTTCCATCTCCCTTAATCTTGCAGAGAGGGTCTTTGGATTGATGCCTTCAACAGAGTCAAGAAACTGGTTGAATCGGTTCTGTCCAAGCTTTGTCATGTTTCGTAGTATGTGTACTGTGAATTTTTTGCCAATTATTTTAAAAGTATTATCAATAGGGCAAGCCTTCATGGAATCTAGCAAGACTTTGCATTCTTCTTCTTTCAACTTTCCATATCCTCACTTGATATCCATGTTATCACTTTCTAACTTATATGCTTACCTTTGTATATCTAATATAAGATACAACATGACTACAAACCAACACAAGCACCAATGGACCGTAAAAGAAAATCATTGGAAGTGTTCCACGTGTGGAAAGACATACGGTTAATCGAGCACAAAATGTGTTAGAATTGCATTTGACAGTGTAATTCTAACCTACCATGTTGTTATTTTTTTAGATAACAAGTACATATCAAGCCAGGGAATGTATTTTCAAACAGAAACAACTAATTCCAAAACAACATGCATTACTTTGTTCTTACTTCAATATGCATTCCATCTAGATTTAGTCTAACACTGGAATAAGGATAACCATTTGTATTGTACATTGACACATCCTCATTAAAAGTGGCAATAGTTTTTGAATCATTGTAGACTCGGGCCAATTGTTTTCCCCGAGGAATATCTATCAAAAAATGAGGATCTGCAACAAGCAAGACCTTTCTTGTTTCGATTTGGTCAAACAGGACATAAGAATAGTCACTTGGAACATTTTCCTTGTGAAAAACATAGTTTAGCATCCAAGAATACACAGGGCTTGCAAGAACTGTTGTATCACTGGTAACATTCTGTGACACGTATGCAGCAGCAGCAAATTCAGTATTTGTGAGATTTGTACTGATGACCATAATCGTGCTTGCAAGTCCAAACACTGCAATGCCTGATATTACAATAATTGGAAGAATTTTGTCGGCATTTTTTTTCCTGATTTTTCCCAAGACATCAATCAACAATATTGCAGAAGAGATACAAAATACAGGAAGCACTGGTATCCAGTAAAAGTACTGATTGTATCCAATCAATAACAAAAATAAAACAAATGGAACAATCCAGAACAATATAAGATAATCTCGCCTGAGTATGGCATAGCCCATTCCTGATACTCCAAGCACAAACAGGACAGGGTCCATCTGAGAGAAGAGGAGCGAAATGTATGGCAATCCAGTACTGTGTCTTTGTGTCTGCGACAATACATCTTTCACCCAGAGATCAAATTGATGTGTCTCTACAGCCTGGAGGGGCCACAAGAGAGGTATCAACAGGACAGGCAGTAAAAATAATGCCAAGGTCTTGGCGTCTTTTCCAGAATAAAAGTACACTAGTCCTGCAACCAGTGGAATCATTGTAAAGACAGGAATTTTTGTAA
>JAGWGS010000220.1 GCA_028867235.1 Nitrososphaerota archaeon
TTGTCTGGTCTGTTTATCTTGACTGTGCAAATTCCGTCTGCTTTTGATACGTTGACTAGGGACATGTCAAAACTCCTAACTAGGCTGAAATTAAACCTTGTTGGGTTTGACTTTTCCCCACTGGTGCAATGCAGATGCTGCTGCAACCCAGTTTCGAATGTCATCGTACACTGGAACATTGTGCTTTTCAATCAATCCAGAAACTTTGGCAGTGTATGGACCACCATTTCCTCCAACAAGCAATGGTTTCTTACCTTGCTTTGAGAATTCCCCGAGATAATCTATGATTGTCTCCTCTAATGGATCATCTTGGAAGACAAACCATGGCATGACAATGTCTATGTTTGGATCGTCCATGAATTTCTGTATGGAATATCTATAGTCATCAGCATTTGCTCCTCCTGTGACATCTGCTGGGTTTCCATTTCCAATTACATATGTTGGTGGATAATGCGCTTTCATTTCTTTAAGAGTTGCTTCTGTTACTTTGCCAAGCTCCAATCCATATTTTTCAAACTGGTCTATTGCACCAATCATTGGTCCTGCACCGTTGCTTACTAGAGCAACTCTTGGACCTTTTGCTGCTGGTTGCCATGCAAGTGCCTTGGCAACTGACGCAAGTTCTTGATAGCTTTCTACTGAAACAATTCCTGCTTGCTTGAATGCGCCCTGGATGATTGCATTAGAACCACCAAGTGAGCCAGTGTGAGAGGCTGCTTGTTTTGCTCCAAGTGCAGTTCTTCCACTCTTCCAAATTACAATTGGCTTTTGTTTTTCCTTCATTACTTGTTTGGCAGTCTCGATGAATTTTCTTCCATCACCAAAGCCTTCTACGTATAATGCAATTACTTTGGTTTGAGGATCATTTGCCAAATACCAGATCATGTCTGCCTCGTCTACATCTGATCTGTTTCCATAGCTGACCATCTTTGATAGTCCAAACGAATCTGCAGTCTCAAGGAAACTGATTCCCATTGTACCACTTTGTGATAGTAA
>JAGWGS010000221.1 GCA_028867235.1 Nitrososphaerota archaeon
GTGACAAGGTTATTACTCTGGCAAGTAAATTGTGTATTAAGTTTTTTACTCAAAATCTATAGTGATAACATCTCATTATGTAAGTGTACATCACTAACATTGTTCACTGACATGGTTTAGCAATTTTTTATTAAGATAATACTATATCTGTACATATGAATACCAACGACATCTTTGTACACAAAAAGCTGCTCACAATTATTCTTGGTGTAGCAATTCTTGCTACAGTAGGAGTATCTGCAGCATCTGCACAAGTACAGGGTACTCAAAACCAAAAACCGCAAATCCAAGGTTCAATTAATCTTGAACAAACAATAATGTCTAATGTCAAGGTGTCATTTTCTACTGCATCTGACACTGCTGCATCTGCAGTTAGTGGTAAAGTAATAGATGGAAGTTTGACTGTGATGCAGGGCTATATTGTATATAGTTTCAAGGTGATTGACGACAAGAACATGGTTTATTCTGTGATTGTTGATCCATCAACTGGTTCTGTATTGTACCAGTCTCAAGGACACCAATTTGGAATGGGAGGATTTGGAATGGGCGGCGCAAGAGGTATGAACAAGCCAATGGATTCACACTCATGGAATTCTAACCCTCAGTCTGGTAATGCTCCATCTACAGTACCTAGCGGATCTCAATCCTGATCCAATCTTTTTCTTTATTTTTTAATTCTATAAGATATTTCTTAATGAACATTGTTACTGAACAAAGTTCGATAATTGTTTTATTTTAAACTCCAAACAAAGACAGCATGGGTTCAACATTTCCAAATTTTGAAAATTATTTGTATTCCGTACCTGAACTAGAGTCTGTTTGTGATGTTATACTCAACCTGGATGATAGAATGAGATCTTCAGGAATAATAAGTAATAAGGGCAAAATACTTGCTTGGAGAGTAAAACAAGGAATTCAATCTGTCCTCAGTCAGGCAGATCGAGATATGTTACTT
>JAGWGS010000222.1 GCA_028867235.1 Nitrososphaerota archaeon
TTATTATATGTGGAACAGAGTCATTGTTAGTCCAGACTACGGTTGTGCCAGGAGTGATTTGTAATGAAGAAGGTGCAAGGAATTGTCCATTGTTAGGGTTAGATGCTCCTGATATGATATTCATTTGAACTGTTTTTGCCTGTGTAGGTTGTGATAATGGTGCAATAATTCCTACCATGAATTGGTATGTAGGATCAAAGAATGTGATATCACCTGCAGTTTGATTTTGTGGAATGTTGTATCGTGCTGCAATTTTTGGATCTAAAGATTGTGATGTATCAAAACTAGTTATTGTATATTGGAATGATTGACCTGGTGCAATAGAACCACTGTCAATCTTGCCATCGGATGTAAAGACTGCAGCTGACTGATCAGTGACAAGTGCTTTTGCTACGCCACTCATTATTCTATGTGGAACAGAGTCATTGTTAGTCCAGACTACGGTTGTGCCAGGAGCTACTTGGATATTTGATGGAGAATAGTGCACTTGGTTGTTGATGTCAGAAGCGCTGGATACAATGCTTATACTCACTTTTGTTGCAGATGAGGGTTGCTGAGTTGTAGTGGTTGGTGTCGTAGTTGGTTTTGTTGTTACGGTATTAGCGGATATTATTTTAGCACTATAACTTACTTTCAGAGTTTCAGAACCGGTTATTTTTCCAGATATGCTAAATACGGAGCCGTCTTGGTTTGTATCCACAATTCTTCCAAACAAGTTAAGATGAATTGTGTTTCCGCTTTCATCCTGTGCATCACCTTGTATGACAAAATACTTGCTGTCTCGCAGGATTGAGATCTGCCATATTCCAGAATTAAGATAATGAGCACCAGAGATTGTGACAAGTCCATTATCAAGAGTGGCTTGCATATTACTTCCACTCATGGTTCCTGTTGTAATCTGCAAGGCA
>JAGWGS010000223.1 GCA_028867235.1 Nitrososphaerota archaeon
CATTTCGCTCATATGGGCTTCCACAAGAAGTATCAAAGTAATGCTTATCGTAAGAATCTATACTATACTTGTTATTGCTATTGACCAAATTAGGATTTTTTTGTTTGTGGCAGAATAAAAGGATAGAGAATTTGAAAAACTTGCACTTTGTATGTGTGCGGTCAATTGCCTGGTAAAGAAGTTTTTCTGCATCATAAAAGATAATCTATGCAAATGGTATATCTATAATGTAATTTAGATTAACTCATGCCATTCAAGTTTAAAAGATTGGACATCCCTGATGTGATATTAGTAGATGCTCAATCGTTTGCAGATGAAAGAGGCTTTTTTATGGAAAGTTACAAAGAATCTATTTTTACAGTAAATGGTGTAAAGGCACGATTTGTTCAAGACAATTACTCCCATTCAATTAAGGGAGTATTGAGAGGTCTGCATTACCAAAAAGATCCCAAAGCACAAGCAAAGCTTGTAATGGCAATAACTGGAGAAATATTTGACGTTGCAGTTGACATCCGCAAAGGATCTCCTACATACGGAAAATGGGTGGGTGAGGTACTATCTGATACAAATCACAGGATGTTGTATGTTCCAGAGGGATTTGCCCATGGATTCTGCGTAACAAGTGACAAGGCAGATGTTCTCTACAAAGTAAGCTCTGAATATTCTCCTGATCATGAAAAAGGAATACTGTGGAATGATCCTGATTTGTCAATTAAATGGCCAACAAGTAATCCAATAATGACAAAAAAAGATCTTGAATTGCCCAACTTGAAAAACGCAGACAATAATTTTGTATATGGATAAACCAGATTGGAATAAATAACAAGATCAATATCATGAGAATGTGAAATTACTAGTTTGTGGAGGTGCTGGTTT
>JAGWGS010000224.1 GCA_028867235.1 Nitrososphaerota archaeon
CTTGGCAGTGGGGCAATTAAAATCGGAGAAGCAGGCGAAAGTCACCTAAAGTGACCGCAAATTCGATTACTCCGGTAGTCAATGCCTCAAGGCCATAAGGGAAGATGGGATAAAGAGCATACTTGTCAATCCAAACATTGCAACAATACAAACTGATACTAGATTTGTTGACAAGGTGTATTCCATTCCTGTAAACCCGCAATATGTGGAATCTATCATAGAAACAGAAAGGCCAGATGGTCTAATGTTGGGATTTGGTGGACAAACTGCATTAAACTGTGGAGTAAAACTAGAAGAATTTGGCGTACTGAAAAAGTATGGAGTCAAAGTTCTTGGAACCCAGATCAAAGGAATTCAGGCAACCGAAGACAGACAGCTTTTCAAAGATGCGATGGTAGAGTGTGGAGTTCCTGTACTGAAAAGTAAAACTGTTTACAACTTTGAAGAAGCAAAAAAGATAGCATCAGAACTTGGATATCCTGTAATCATACGAGTTGCATATACACTAGGTGGAAAAGGAGGTGGAGTCGCACACAATGAAATTGAATTGCATGAAATTGTAAGTCGAGGTCTTAATGCAAGTTTGGTGGGTCAGGTATTAATTGAAGAATATGTCGGCCATTGGAAACAAATCGAATACGAAGTGATGGCAGATCATTTTGGAAACAATGTCATTGTATGTAACATGGAAAATGTGCTTTCAATGCGTGTGCATACTGGCGACAACATCGTGGTTGCTCCATCGCAAACCCTTGACAATTATGAATATCAATTGCTAAGGTCTGCGGCACTGCGCGCTGCAAAACATGTTGGTATAGTTGGCGAATGTAACATCCAGTTTGCACT
>JAGWGS010000225.1 GCA_028867235.1 Nitrososphaerota archaeon
CACTTGAAATATTATTCCCTGACAATGGGTTCGCTAATAGTAATACTTGGAGTGCTAGTCTTTACAAACCAACTTGCTGCAATTGCAAGTTTTCCACTACTGAATAATCTTCTTTTGGGTTGAGAATATGAGAAACGAAATAAAAACTGCAATGATAACTGCAATAATTGTAGTGGTAGCTATAGGCGGAGCTGGATATTATTTTACTACGCTAGACAAACAAAAGGAAAATGCCACACCAATTCAAGAAACAAATACTCCACAGTTAGGGTCTGTCCACACGGTGCCACAAGTAGATGAGAGTCAATATCCTGTAGCACCAGATCTTGTTGGAATATCAGGCTATGTCAACACTACACCTGAACAGCTCAAAACATCCATGAAAGACAAGGTGGTACTGTATGATTTTTGGACGTATAGTTGCATAAACTGCATCAGGACATTTCCTTACCTGAAGGCATGGAATGAAAAATACGCTGACAAGGGCTTGCTCATAATAGGTGTTCATTCTCCAGAATTTGAATTTGAAAAAGATATCAACAATGTAAAGATGGCAGTAGCAAAGTATGGTCTTACATATCCTACAGTTCTGGATAATGACCATAGCACTTGGGATGCATTTGGAAACAGATACTGGCCAGCCGAATACCTTACAGATTCTTTAGGTCACATAAGGCACACTCAATTTGGAGAAGGCTCGTATGATGAGACTGAAAAGGTAATACAACAACTCTTGGATGAACGAAACCAGCGTCTTGGGCTCAACGTTACTGCTGAT
>JAGWGS010000226.1 GCA_028867235.1 Nitrososphaerota archaeon
TGTTGATTCATGATAAACCTCATGAGGATAAGGCCTCTTCTTATCGTGATACTATAGTAAAAGAACTCAAAAAATTAAACATCAAAGTAGAGATTGCCCAAGCCGATAGGATGGATTTGTTCAAGACAATAAAATCTGTAAAAGAGATTGTACAACAAGAAAAGAAAAATGACATTTATGTAAATGTGGCATCAGGATCCAAGATACAAGCAATTGCATGCATGATGGCATGTATGATATTTAACAATCAGAATAATGTCAGGCCATTTTATGCCGAGGCAGAAAAGTATGCTGCATTTGAAGGCAAACAACAGTCAATTGGCTGGAAGAGAAACATTGCACTACCATCATATGAAATCCAAATTCCAAAGCCTGAACTTGTTACCGCATTGAAGATAATAAAAGAAAAAGGTGGCAAGATTTCAAAAAAAGAGATGGCAAAACTTGCTGAAGATGCTAAAATTATAACAGTTGGTGCAAGAGAAGAAAACTTTGAACAAGCTAGATTTGCAAGCCTTGATAAAAATATCATTCAACCATTAGTTGATCAATGGAAGTTTATTGAAGTTGAAAAAGTTGGAAGAAGTAGGTGGATTAGAATAACAGAAGCTGGTTCGCAAGCTGCCGAATTTTTAATTTAAGATGACACTTATAGCATAACCGGAAGTGTTTTTTAAAACATGTTCAGAATTAACATTCTAAAAATTTACTTCCTTATATTCTAGATTATCTTGGACTAACAAAAGTTT
>JAGWGS010000227.1 GCA_028867235.1 Nitrososphaerota archaeon
ATCTGGAGTGGAACCCTCTGCTCCAATACCTAGCACTGCAACAAGTACATGAGACATTGGAGTAGTTCCTTTCAATATTGTAGTAACATCATCAGTACCAACAGGTGCAAATAGAGACGATCGTCCCTTACCTTGAGCTATTGAAGATATTTGCTGTCCCTGGTCATTTACTGTAAAGACATCATACTGAAGATTACTATAGGTCTGTGAAGGATCAGAATTCTTTTCAAACCATAATCTATATTCTATAGGGCATCCATTATGAGGATTAGAAGGACTGTATCTATATTCAACAATCATAGCGTTTGAATCAGTGGTAACTGAATCATGTACAGAGTCTTGCTCCATGTTAGGGGCATCACATTGAGGACTGTAACCTTTATGAGTTGTTGATAACACATTCAAGAAGCTAGGCTCGGTTGGACTGTTGCCCGTTTGTAATAATTCTAAAGTGTAATCAGGCGGTGGCACTCCACTTGTCACATCCACATATACAATTGCTTTTACCGGGAACGGTACACTGGAATCTACCCAAATTTTATTGTCTACACCCTTGTGCCAACCTAAGACATATGTATCAAAAGTTCCTGCTCCTACTGTGACTTTTTCATGACTTACAGGACCTACGGATTGTCCTCCTACGGAACCAGTTCTTCCCCATGCTGGGACATCAAAGGTCTTTGGAGTATCTCTAGTAGCAAAGGAATCAAGCCAAGATACTGTACTTCTGTAA
>JAGWGS010000228.1 GCA_028867235.1 Nitrososphaerota archaeon
AGTTTCTCCATAAAGACTTTAAGTATACTTTTTGTGGTTTAAAATGGTAGAATTATTGCGTTTCTATTTATTTTCCACACTTGTTAGTAATTTCATTTTTCCATCATAGAATATCAAACCTGCTTGTGGATTTGTATGGGTACTAAGTTTGATTGGAGTATAATTGTAACCACATGAAGGAGAGCCCACAAAAACATGTAACATTTCACTGGTACCATCTGAAAACTTGGCATTAGTCAAATAATGCGTTCCTTCACATCCACCCAATGGTATTCCTGCAAAAGTACTTGGATACAGGGTAAAGAGCACATCATGAAATAAAATTTGTATTAGATGAGCAGATTCTGTTTCTGCATAGTTTGTTGTCTCAAAATAATATGTTTGATTTTTCCAATTAACTATTCCTGTATCATTCCCCAAACCCATCACAATATTCGTTTGTGTCACGTTTGATTGTATGACCTCAAAACTTGCTTTTGTAACGGTTATTGTTGCCCATCCTCTATCAATCAACTTTTGAGCAGTGTCTGGTTTTACACATGCTGGAGAATTATCTTCAAATTTAAGAATGAGTTGAAGATCATCATTACATTTCACATCACTTACTGGAATTCCAGATTTGAATTGCTTTAATGGTGCATCTATCAGTTTTACTCCGGTTACATAGGTTCCAGGCATTCTTTCTATGGTTTGACTTCCAGC
>JAGWGS010000229.1 GCA_028867235.1 Nitrososphaerota archaeon
AGACCGTCTTCATTTTTATTTTTAATTTTAGAAAACTATCTATGTGTGATAAAATTCTGTCGTATGTTGCCAATCTATAGAAATTTTCCAGTTTGTAAATAAAAAATAAAAAAGATTGGGGGTATTGCCCTATTTTCCGTGAGAGTAAACTGTAGCTACGCTAAAGAAAGGACAGTTTACAATAAACCCTGCAGGCATTGTGTCAGTCATGGTGCTTTTGGTTGTAATGTCCTGTACATTTTCAAGTACGGTTGCCATTGAAGGATCCTTCCAGGTTATTACCTGAATTCTCCACATTGGGGAATAATATTGGTCTCCTTGCTTTGCTGCCTACTCCTGACTGGAATCCAAGAGGTCCACTACCTGTTATGCCATTTGAAAACTGGTACAAGTCAGCTGCTGCACTTGTAGAGATTGTACTTTGGGTCTTGTTTGCTAGAACAATTCCTAACATATCTGCTGGACCCTTTTGTGATGCATCAGTTGCGATATAGTAGATTGTAGAACCATCGGGACCAAATCCACGGTGGGCTACAAAAGTTACTTGCATCTTGCCTGTATCAATGTTTAGCACTTGGGCATTGCCATACGAACTAGATTCACTAATTGCATCGCGTATCTTCATGTGTCCTGCTGGAATTGTTCCCTCCTTGTCACC
>JAGWGS010000022.1 GCA_028867235.1 Nitrososphaerota archaeon
TATTGAATTATGTTCTTCAATATTCTGATAACCCTGTAGATTTTGTTACAAAAGAAATAGAACCTGTTCTACATGAAGACAAAAAGGCTAGTGATCTAAAGTATATGGTATCCAAGATTCTGCAATGTATGCCAATTCTTAGCTAGTTTTGCTCAAAATATGAAATCTATATTGGAAAAGCGTATATGCGTCATATCCTCCCCCTAGGGATAAGTCATGACCCAAACCTTTAATGAAACACTCGGTGAATCTCAACTTGAATGCAAAGACTTGGGTTATGCATATTCTGGTACAAATTTCATCTTCAAAGACATAAGCATCAAGACATATGCTGATGAACTTGTTGCAATAGTAGGCCCTTCAGGTACAGGAAAATCAACTTTTCTCAGAGTATTGGCAAGTCTGATCCCTTCTACAGCGGGTCATGCGTTTCTAAACAATGTTGAGATGAAAGATCCATCATCACAAATCTCACTTGTTCACCAGTCTATTGCCACTTTTCCATGGATGACTGCACTTGATAATGTCAAGATAGTTCTAAGAAACAAAGTCAAAGACGATGAAGCAACTGAGATTGCAAAAAAAATGATTGCCTTGGTAGGATTGAACGGTCACGAAGATGCATATCCAAAAGAAATGAGTGGTGGCATGAGGCAGAGAATAGCTATTGCACGAGCACTTGCAGCCTCACCAACAATAATGCTTATGGATGAACCATTTGTGCATCTTGATGAACTTACGGCAAATTCTCTTCGAGCCGAGATTTATTCAATCGTGTTCAACCCAGAAAATACTCTAAAATCTGTAATTCTGGTATCACATAATTTGCATGAAGTTGTCCAGCTCGCCGATAGAGTTTACGTGATGGGTGGTACTCCCGCCCGAATTGTAAATGAAATAAAAATTGATTTGCCAAGACCACGGTCTGAAGAAGATCCGCTATTTTATGAATATGTCAAGACGTTATACAAGGAACTGATGCCAAAAGAATCGGTGGGATAAATTGTGGAACTAATCACAATAATTCTTGCAACTCTTGCAAGTCTGAGCAGAGTTTTGATGCTGATTCTCATCTCTATAGTAAGCGGTTGGATTCTTTCCTATGTTGCAGTAAAGAACAGGAAATTTGAAAATATCTATATTTCATTTGTAAATATATTCGAGTCAATTCCAGTCATTGGTTTTCTTCCAATAGTTCTGGTAATTTTCATTTCAGGACTTGGAGGAACATTGGGAGTAGAAATAGCAGCTGACTTTCTAGTCTTTGATGCCATAGTGTGGAACATTTGGATCGGACAGTATCAGGCGTTTAAAACCATTCCGCAACATCTCATTGAAGTTTCTGAAAATTACAATTTTGGATGGTGGGGCAAGATGAAAAACCTCTACATACCATTTTCATATCCAAGGGTTTCATCGGATATATTTCCAAGTTTTGCTGATGCACTATTCTACATAATGGTAAGTGAGGTCTTTTCAGTTGGCATAACTGCGTACAAGGTCTTTGGCATTGGAACCTTAATAGTTCAGGCCACATCTACAGGAGATCTAACTAGCATTTACGAATGCTTGGGCGTTCTTGCAGTGGGTGTTGTTGTAATCACTTTGGCATTTGGTAGTTTCAGCAAACACGCTATAGCAAAATATGGTCTTAATACTTCAATTGAGATCAAACGACACATTGGCTACTGGAGGCCTCACATAAGAAAATGGAGCAAAGATGTCATTCCTACACCCCGTGTTTCAAAATATGCTACCAAAATGAAGATGGGTACAGAAAACATACAAACTGCAGTGACCAAAGTACGCACAAGCCGATCTTTTGAAAAAATAGGGAAATACATTGGAACTGGAATAGCTTGGATGTTTCTAATTTTCATCGGATACTCTTCAATCAATGTAATATTATCTGTCCCACACTCACAATGGGCTATCTATCTTGCACAGACTCCGAATCTTTTGTATCAAATGGGAGTTGATTACATACGGGTAATTGTTGTTACAATAGTTTCGTTTGTCTTTGCAGTATCACTTGGATACTATCTTGCAAATCACAAAAAAGCAAGTACAATATCGTTACCAATAATACAAACAATATCTGCTTTTCCAGCACCAGCTTACTTTCCCCTAATCTTTGCAGCAACTGCACCGCTTTTTTTACATAATCTGTCATCTGTAGAGACTGAGCTTTATGTGATGCTATTGTGTTTTCTTGGTACGTTTTACTATGTATTTTTTGGATTCTGGGTTGGGGTAAGAGCAATCCCGACAGAATTCTTAGAAGTGACACAAAACTACAAGATTGGTTTTTTCACCAAGATGAGAAGAATAATACTTCCAGCAACATTCCCGTATCTTGTTACTGGTCTATCCAGTACAATCAACAGTGCGTGGGGAGGCCTTGCAGTAGGTGAGTTCTGGCCAAATATCTATGGTAATCAAACTCTTCAGGTACACACCGGCATGATGAAAGTGATCTCTAAAGGTCTAGCAAATGGTGATATGGGGATAGCAGCTTGGACATCATTGCTTTTTGCAATTGTTGTTGGAGTTTACAGTATTGTCTTTACAAGAAATCTGATGGATCTTGCACGCAAGAAATACGTAATAGAAGAAGGAATCTATGCCGCATAAACTTCATTCGCTAGGAATTGATTGAATGTCAACAGCTTTTATCTTAATTAACTGTGAACTGGGCTCTGAGGCTAGATTGGTTTTAAAACTTGAAACATTTTCAGCCATAAAAGAAATTCAGTCTACGCTTGGTGCTTATGACATAATAGCTAGAATAGAAGAAAAATCAAATCGAGACATAAATAGACTAGTGGAAAAAATTAGTAAATTAAAAGACATTAGTTCTATAACTCTTCTCAATACGGAAAAGTAAGAGCGTTAAACTGTTTACAAGATCTTTCTAGTCTCAAACAATAGGTTCTAAATTTCAAATAAAAAATAAAGGAAAGTGATTGGTTTTCACCTCAATCACCTGATTATTTTACGGCGCGGAAAGCGAGATGTAGCCCCCTCAGATGGAGGAGAAACCCTCCAGTCAACTTTGTTTCAAATTCTAATAGTCTTTTATGATCTTCAGTACCGTCATGTTAGAAAATATAGTGTTCTCGGGATAACAATCCCACATGATTCCATTGTCTATTTTGTAAAAAGAGTTGTCAGAACAATTTGTATCATATTCCTTTACACTGTTATCGAATTTCCATCCAAAAGCGTTGCGATCTTGTGGAGTAGGATATCCATGTCCTTTAACTAGAGTAATGGTATCATTGTTGTAATCTACACTTACTTTGGCATACAGTGGATTTGCATATAGGTATACCACCTTTGGATGATGTGTTATTGCGTCAAACTCTTTTTGAGTTACATACTCATTGTGAAGTACGACTATCTTGTCATATTGGTCTAAAATTTGAGGATTCTGATCAATATCAAGATCTGTTATGGTGTCATACCCAAGCAATTGTAACACTCCAACTGCATTTTCACTTGCAGAAAATCCCCCTGGTCTATCAAATGCAATTTTTTTTGTAAGACAACTAGAATTGCAATCTCCCCTGTAATATGTATAAAATCCTGGTTCCCAATATGCAGTAGATGTGAACAGGGGAACTATGACAGCAGCACTATGTGGTTTTTCCCATATTGCAATTTTGTCATATGTTCTATTTGCCACAAGATCTGGTTTTAACGCAAAATGCGCTTCCATTGGAACTTGTTTTCCATTTATGACACGAAAATCTTTTGCATATGCATATGTCTCAAACAATGGAGAATATCCATGATATATCACAGTAGTCAATCCTTTCTTGTCTATTGAATTAAGAAGAGAATTTGAAACTGTAATTGAGTCTACGTTAATGAGATATTCTGCAGATTTTTCAAAATCTGCTTCAGTGATATTGTTATCTGCATAAAATGCTGCCACCTTTTTGAACCATCCTGGAACTTTATAGTTGTCATTGGTTTTTATGCTCTGAACATTTATCATATTTGTTTGAACTAAATATGATATTGACGCCAGAAATTGCTTATCAGTAGTCTTGTTTTCAGACCACCATTTGGCAGTATTTTTTACCCATTGCGGGACCTCGGGTGGGTCTATCTGTGCATGAGCAATATTGGATGATACGAGTGCAGACATGAGAAAGAAAACAAATAACAAATTTATGTAAAATCTTGTTCGCTTCAAATCCAATGTGTCCCTAATAGATTTTGAAATAATGTATCTATCTTATAATCATTATGTGTAATCAAACAATTTTCTCATCTTGTTCATATCCTTCTGTCAATTCTGCTTGGTGGAGTTTATGGAAAGGCAAAAGAGGAACCATTCTAGATCATCTTTTTTCTTATTTGATTTTTTTATCTTTCATGATACAAAGCACATCTATTTAATGTTGGAATTATTATAATTTTCATAAATAGTTACATAATTTAGATTCTAATATGGAAAAATCACATCCATTATCAAACTTGATAATCAGGTTTTCTCTTTAATTATTTATTGTGATTGTTACATTCCATGTCAAATACTGCAGAAATGATCTATGATGGCTTTCTCTCAAATGTAGAAAAAGCACTAGGAAAAATCGACGTAGAGCTTGGCTTACAAATAATGCTCTATGAAAGAAAAATGCCAGACGCATACCCAATGGTGGAACTTGAACTCCATTACAAAAACGGAGTTGATATTTCTGATAAGGTTTCGTATATGAGAAACAGGTATGGATTCCTAGTAGCAGCTCATGGTAACAATGAAGTTCTTGCTAGGGGAACTATGAACATAACAATGCTTCAGGAAATTGCACAGGATCCACAGGTTGAAAAACTAACAGGCACCGCTTCTGTAGCATCATATTAAAACAAACCTCTAATCTTATACATGTAGTATGAGAAAACGAAGTTTTGTAATAAAATCTGATGGTAGTTCTGTACCATTTGATTTTAACAAAGTCAGGACTACGTGTATAAGAGCAGGGGCTAATAACAAATTGGCAACACAAGTAGCACAAAAGATCTCTAAAAAAATACACCCAGGCATAACCACCCGTCAAATCTATCGAATGGTCTTGGAAATTCTCGCTCTAAATGATGAGGACAGATTGATAGGGCATCGATATCGTCTCAAAGAATCTATCATGCTAATGGGTCCTGCCGGATTCTCCTTTGAGAATTATGTTGGTGCAGTACTTGAGGCACGTGGATATGAGATAAAATCCAAAAGATCTGAGGTACAAGGAACATGTGTATCTCATGAAATAGACATTACTGCAGTACGCGACTCACATGTTCGTTATATGGTGGAATGTAAATTTCACAATTCTCCTGGAATCTATACTGGGATAAAAGAAGCATTATACACTCATGCGCGATTTCTGGACCTGGCTGGGAGGTTTGACAAAGAAATACTTGTATGCAATACTAAAGTATCTCATGAAGCCATCACATACGGTATGTGTATTGGTCAAGAGATCCTATCCTGGCATTATCCTCCAGAATATGGTCTTGAAAAAATTATTGAAGATAATGGACTTTATCCTATAACAATATTGGGGCTAAAGAAGAAAGAATTAGACACATTCTCACAGAATAATATTATGCTTGCAAGAGATTTACTAGATATAGATCCTCAAAAATGGTTCCAAAAATTGTCCATCTCTATGCATAGATTAGAAACATTGCAAAATCTTGCAAGACAAATGATTAGATGATGTATATTGTGGAAATGTGCGTGCAAATTGTATGCACTGTCGTGCAATGCGGTCCTACTTGTTATATCAAATTAACAAAATAATGTAGACATGCAAGTGTTATTACACGGCAAACCTATACAAGAAGAAACAACCAAAGACGTCCTCCTTGAAATCATGGCAGACAAGTATTCTCGTGCAATACTTGAATCTACTATGGATGTGTCCAAATCCGCTCTTGAATTAAGTAATGACTGTGGAATCCCAATCAGTACTGCTTATAGAAGAGTACAACAACTTCATACTCACAAACTTCTGGGTATATCAGGTTCAATTAATGAAGATGGAAAAAAGTACTTTTTGTATAAATCTAAAATCAAATCCATTGTAACATGTTTTAACAATGGTATGCTTGATGTTGAAATTGTTCCTAATTCTGTAAATTTACAGGATTAGGACAAGCCAAATTTTATGTTCAAACCAAACCTGATAATCATAAAGGCGTTTTAAATCTTATATGATGGAAAATATTGTGATGGAAACGTGTCTTACACTAAGAATGTAATAACATTGCATCCTGAGAACAGCATTCATGATGCATTGTTTCTTATGAATAAAAATGACATAAAGAGAATTGTCATTGTAAGCAATGGTAATCCAGTTGGTATTGTAACTGAACGTGATGTGGGCAAGTTTTTGCAAAGCGATAAAACATCTAGAATGTTAAACCAAATACATCTTGATGAAATCATGAGTAGGAATCTCTTTACTATCTCAAAAGATCAAGATGAAATTCTAGTTCAATGTGCTATACGTATGGATGCATTTCAAATAAGTTCTATTGTTGTAGTGGATGACGAAAAACTAGAAGGAATTGTTACAAAATCTGATTTGGTCAAAAATTTTTCAAAATTATTTACTGGTTTGTACAAGGTTAAAGATTATATGAATACAAACATAATCACATGTAGAAAATCTGATTCACTGTTATTTGCTCTTAACATGTTAAACAGAAACAAGATATCAAGACTTGTTGTTACTGATAATGATGGAAAACCAGTTGGCATAATTAGCTATGATACATTCTTGCAAAACAGTTCTTATTTTAAATCTGGAAAAGAAAATACAAGAGAATATCTTTTACCAAAAACCTCTGCAAGGGGATTGTCTGTAAATGATGTTGTTGGCAATGAGCTTCTGACAATAGGGTATAATGATGATCTTGCAAAAGCAGCAAAACTAATGTCTGAATACAAAATAAGTGGAATACCTGTAGTAAATGAAAACGGAGATCTGGAGGGAGTAGTTACTGCTACTGATATGGTGCGGGCATATCATGAAGTAAAAGTACATGCTGTAATTCAAAGAAATGATCCTCATTTTATGTAACATCTAGAAAAACTCTTTTTCTAGGGTCTGTATTCTAGTTATATGATTTCCATAATTGGTGCTGGCAAGGTAGGTTCTGCAATTGGATTTCTTTTAGCTTCTGCATCTCTTGATGACATTGTTCTAGTAAATAGGAACAAGAATAAGGCTGTAGGTGAAGCACTTGATATTGTAAATGTAGTACCAAAAAATTCTACAATATCTATTACTGGTACAGATGACTATGAATACATTGAAGGATCTCAAGTTGTTGTAATCACTGTAAATGCAGGAAAAATAGTCACTGACAGAACTGATTTGATACAGTATAATATTCCAATAATAAAAGACATATCAAAAAAGATTGAAAGATATGCCAGCAATGCCAAAGTTATTGTGATTACAAATCCTGTGGATGTTATTACATATTGCATTTTACAAGAAAGTGGATTATCTGCAAAAAATGTAATTGGAATGGGCTCTAGTCTAGATTCTGATAGATTCAGATATGTTATATCGAAAACACTACACACAAACCAATCTGGAATTGAATCTATTGTATTAGGGGAGCATGGAAATTCGATGGTTCCAATATTTTCAACTGCTAAACTTGATGGAAAAGCAATACATTTTGATAAAAACCAAATGGTTGACATTACAAGTACAGTTAGAAATTATTGGAAACCTCTAACAGAATTAAAGGGTGCGTCTGTCTTTGGTGCTGCAAAACATTCCTATGATATAGTAAAAGCTATAATAAAAAATGAATCACTAGAAATACCATCATCTGTGATGTTACATGGGGAATATGGTATATCAGATGTATGTATGGGAGTTCCACTGGTAATAGATAAGAATGGCGCATCAATTAAGGAAATTGATCTTGACGACTCTGAACATGATCTACTTGTTAAATCATCAGATGTAATAAAAAAGAACGTGAAAAAAATCTAAAAGAATTATTGTACTGAGATTGACGAACCTTTTGATTTGGGTGTAGGTGTAATCTTTGGAATCTCTATATTTAAGATTCCATTATTCATCTTTGCTTTTGCCTTTGATGATGACACTTTCTCAGGCAAAGACAATGTCCTGTAATATGATGTCTCTCTTCTTTCCTTTCGTACATAATTCTTCTTTTTCTCATCTGTCTCTTCTTTATGTTGTGCTGAAACCTCTACTACATTCTCAGTTATGTTCAATTTGATTTCGTCTTTTTGGATGCCTGGTATGTTTGCATTGATTATGAATCTATCTCCTTCATCTATTATGTCGCATGACATTACAGATGTGGGAAAAGATGGGATGCCTATATGTGGAAACATGGATAGCGAACGCTCAAAATCTCTTCTAAAGTTGTCAAAAACTCTGTCCATTTCCAACCAGCCATCTTTCCAATATGGAGAAATCTCATTGGAGACTTCTGATTTTTTCTGTGGCTTGTCCATTTGGAATATATTCTTACAAAAATCTATTTTAGTACTAGACTAGTTTATCATATCTGATAATCATTTTTGAAAATTGTAAAAGTGCTCTTATTTATTACTGATTTGTTCATATGTTATTGAAATTAAAAAATTCTGATATTAGCCAAATAATGAAACGGGCTGTGGTGATATCTCTTAAAACTTCACTTCTTGATGCACGATCTACATTGCTACGACACAGAATAGGTCGGCTTGTCGTAACTGAAAATGAAAAACCCATAGGAATCATAACTGAAAAAGATTTAGTTCGATCGATATACCGCATGGACAATAAATCGATTGAAAACATACAAGTAAGTGACGCAATGACAAAAAAGCTTGTTACTGTTACTGAAGATTCTACCATACATGATTGTGCAAGATTGATGTTGAATCACAAGATAAGCTCGATAATTGTATTAAAAAAAGGCTCAAGTTTGTTTGGAATAATAACAAAAACTGATATGGCCTCGGTATTTCTGACCCAGGCAGCAGAATCTATTTCTATATCAAAAGTTATGACAAAACCTGTAATCACTGTAAAAACAGCCGATTCTCTTTTGTATGTCGAAAGTGTGCTAATGAAAAATAAAATATCTCGTGTGGTAGTAAGTCGAAATAGAAAGCCAGTTGGAATAATTACACATCGTGATTTTATTCCTGCGAAAATTCCTCTGTGGTTGCGGCAATCTGGTGATCCTACAGAAATAGAAAATTATCAGATGGCAGAAAAACCATATGAGTTTAAATCAAACCAATTAAGTTATCTTGGTACTTTTATTGCTGCAGATATCATGACTCCTAATCCAATCACTGTTGATGTAAAAGAAGATGTATCTGAAGCATCATTGCTAATGATACGTAATGGAATAAGTGGTCTTCCAGTAGTGCAAAAATCATTACTTGTAGGTATAATAACTAAAACTGATATAGTAAAGGCAATATCTTTAGGTAATTAGAGCAAAACATGACAGAACTAGTTCATAATATAATGAAAAAACAGGTAGTTACAGTAGATTCCTCCATGTCTGTAAAAGATGCTGCAAAAATTATGGAAGATACAGGTGTAGGATGTGTTATTGTGATGGAACAAAATGTTGCAATTGGAATATTGACTGAGAGGGATTTTGTACGAAGGATAGTAGCTCATGCAAAACCCTTGTCTACTTTTGTAAAAGATGTAATGTCATCACCTCTCATTGTGATTAATCCTGATGAAAGTGTGTGGGAATTAGCTGAAATCATGAAACTTAGAAGAATTCACAAGGTTCCTGTTGTGCATGACAATAGATTAGTTGGGATTGTAACTACGACTGATCTCACAAAATTATGTAGTGCAGGTTCTGACTCTGAAATGCGTCGAGTTGCTGATCAAATTCTTTTGCGAATGAAGAAATCTTAAAGACATGATCTGAAAATATACTATTACTTCCTTAATCTGTAAAATACATAAATCAAAATAAATGGTATAGTTCCTAATACAAATGAAATTGTAATATTTTCTACCAGCGATCTTGTTGCAAGTTGTAATCCTAAAAATAATGTAATCATTGCAGGGATCAATCCAAACAATGTAAAGCGATGGCTTCGTTCCTTGAACTTGTCAAAATCAAGGTATGGATATTCTAGGTGATGATAAATTACAGGCATTATGAACAGTACTGCCGATATGGTGATAGAAAATAATGATATCAAAAGTATGATCTTGTCTATAAAAATAAAATTTTTTGGGGGATTGATTGCAATGTTCAACAAGAATCCAAACAGAAATGCAGAAAAGGTCGTTAAAATAGCATTTTCTCTTAATACTGAACCATAATCTGGGGACAGCTTATCTTTTCGTCTATCTTCATTTTCTCCCATGTACACAATATGTTATCTATCCCAATATTCATGTTCTTCGAATAGACTCTCGTATAGATCCTTTTTGTATTCTGGTGAATCCGTAACTAGTGTATTGAGATATTTTAGAAAATCTGTTATGGTGATTATTCCCACCGGATGTGCATTATCCATTACTACTACATGTCTAATTTTGTTCTCAAGCATAGTCTGTGCTACATCATCTGCACTTGAAACTATTGAAACTGTGATAAATGGTGAAGACATTATATGTGATGGACTCATATCTGATGCCTTTTTATTCTGTGAAATGATTTTTGATAGATAATCTCTCTCAGTGATTATTCCACATGGTCTATCATCTTTGGTTAAAACAATGCAACTGATGTTATTCTTGTTCATTATTTTTGCAATTTCGGTTGTAGATGAACTAGTCTCTATCATAATTACTTTTTTTGACATAATGTCGCGTGCAGTTGTCATGAGAAATCTTACTTATCTTGATATAAAATCACTGGCAAAATTATCATATTTGATAATTGAATAAAATCAGTCCTGATAATGTATACATTCATTAAAATATCGTTGTGACTAGATTCTACTGTAAATGGTTATACGAAATATCCTAGTACCATATGATGGTACTGCCTTGTCTAAAAAAGCCTTGGAACTGGCAAAGGATATGGCTAGAAACTTTACGGCAGATCTAACTATCTTGATGGTAATCCCTGTTTACTATCCCATAAGTGATTCTGTATTCTCTGGTGCTGCCGTCATGAATTATCAAGAAATTGTAAAAACTCTGACTCAACAAGGAGAAAGGGAGCTTACTAAAGTTGTGGAAAAATGCAGGCAAGAAGGAACCAAAACATCGTATAAGATTGTTCATGATGATGTATCTAATGCAATATTAAAACATGCAAAAAAATCAAAAACTGATATGATAATCATGGGAAGTAGAAGGCTCACCGGAGTAGATTCTATAAAGCGTCTTGGGAGTACTGCAAGACATGTCTCAGAACATGCTCAGTGTCCAGTAACTATCGTACACTGAAACCGGTTTTGATAATTGTGAGAGCTATTAATATTCTTCAATGTTCTGTGGTATTCTATGAAACAAAAAATTAGCAAGATCTTGGTTGCACTTGATGGCTCTGAAAGATCATTTAAGGGTCTACGCGAAGCGATATATCTTGCAAGACAATGCGGTTCTACTATAACAGGTCTGTGTGTGACTCCGTATTACACAATAAGTCTTGGACCGTTACTTACATCCTTGAAGAATCAGTCATTGAAGGAAGCAAAACAATTCATGGCTGATGCCAAAAAACTTTGTGCCCAAAATGGCATTGTGTTTCACGAGAAAATAATATACGGTACGGAATCATGGCAAATTACCGAATATGCTTCATATAGAAAATTTGATCTAATTGTTATTGCTTCTCGTGGACGTGGTACAATGAAAAGTGCCTTCCTTGGAAGTGTAGCAAATGATGTTGTACACAAGTCCAAAATACCTGTATTGGTAGTCAAGTAGCTTCAAGGCAATTGAAGTTTATTATCATGAATTACAGTTTTGATATGTTATGCCAAACTCATATTTTGCAATTGCACCTTTTTTAGTAGATACACTGCAGTTAGCATAATCTTATTACATTGCTATTATGTACTGTAACAAGATGGTTGTT
>JAGWGS010000230.1 GCA_028867235.1 Nitrososphaerota archaeon
AAATACCTTGTTAGCACAAGAGATTCCTGCTACAATTAATGCTACTTTGAATGATGCAGGCAGTGGAAACCCAAGCATGGTAAATGACGATGTTACAAAACTTGGTGGTTATCTAGATGAATCTGTTCCAGTTCGAGTTGATCAAAGCAAACTAGACAATTCCACTGTACAGGCATTAGCAGTTACATTTGTTATAAAAGAGGCCTTGGAAAAATACGGTGACGCACTCAATTCTACTGTAGACTTGAATGACATGTCTCAAATGGGTAGCATGTCCAATAACATGTCTGGAGGTAGCATGTCAAACATGGCTATGGGTACTATAGTGAATGCAAATGCATATGAAAACTCTGTTGCGCTTGCAACTACCGCACAACAGATGTTCAGTGATGTAGCATCTAAGAATCCAAATATTTCATCTAATTCTAAAATATCTGATGGTTTTACAAAGCTAATTCAGGATCTAAATGGAAAAGCCGATGCAAATACAATTATGAAGGATGTACACGTAGGCATTCATCCAACTCTGATTGCGGCTTACAATCTTCAAACAGTTCCTGAACCAGCCGTGCCAGAATTTCCATTGCCTGCAATCTTAATCATTATATCTATTACAGGTGTTGTGGCAGCAACCAGATTCAAATCACA
>JAGWGS010000231.1 GCA_028867235.1 Nitrososphaerota archaeon
TCCAATTCCCACTGAGATTACAATCTCTGCTTTGCTATTAAGTGGCACAAACCCACTTGACGCATTTTTGGTACTAACAATCGGCTCCATAATTGGAGGATATATTGCGTATTATCTTGGATATAATGGAAGACTGTTAAAAAAGATCAGAAAGGCTCCAAAGGAAAAGTATGAGCAAAAAAGCATCAGCATCATGACAAGGTATGGTTGGTTTACAGTAATTTTTGTTTCGCCGTGGATCCCCATAATTGGCGATGTGGTATCAATAGTAGCTGGAACCAAGAGATACAACATTGTAAAATATTCAATTGCAATGACTGTAGGCAAGACTGTCAAGGCAGTTGCCATAGTATTTTTCGGAGTACATTTCATACATTGGCTTGTCCATGTTTTACACTAGAAAGTATATTATGTGTATGTTAGAACAAAAATTCTGTGAACAATGTATCTCCAATACATTACGAATTAGAGTTTGAGCCAGATTTTAAAAAATTCACATTCAAAGGCAAAGAAAAAGTATCAGTCAAAATATCAAGACCCACAAACAAAATAACGCTACATTCTGCAGAACTTGAAATAAAACAATGCAAAATATCTTGCAACGGAAAAGAGACAAGACCGAAGATAAAACTTGATGAAAAAGCAG
>JAGWGS010000232.1 GCA_028867235.1 Nitrososphaerota archaeon
GTATTGGTACACCATTCCATCCTGTCAAATATTTTGTAAGTTTAATTCTACAAGCAGGACACCATTCATACCTTAACGTGTAATCATCACAACTTGGATTAAGACAAGTAGATTCCTTTCTACAACGTGGGCAGATGTGATTCTTCATATCTCTCTCCTGCTAGCGTTTTGTATTATCGTCATCCACTTGTTATCACCTTCAATATTGATACCGCAAGCCTGTGCAGGTGTCTTACCATCTAAACCCATGTGCGGTCTTAAGAAATTATGATACATCTGATAACCACCAAACAAAACAGAATCGTTTTTCTTTATTCCACGTACAACTTTTTCACGATCTCTAAACTCTCCGTTCATTCGTTCCATCTTGTTATTGTTCATATCACCTTGTAATCTAATATGCTTGATGTGAAGCGGTCTTGTTTCTCTGTTAATTTCCCAAAACTCTTTCTTGTATGCTTCTGAATAGGAATGTAATCCATCTGTGATTATGACCTTTGGTTTTTTACCTGTTACTTCCTTTGCTTGTCTAAATAATCCGCTTGCGTCATGTCCTTCTTTACGGTCTGCAACTTCCTTTGCAATCCAGAAACGTGTTTCATCATCC
>JAGWGS010000233.1 GCA_028867235.1 Nitrososphaerota archaeon
TACAGGGAATAGGTAGTCCTCCTCTAAATCCACTTGGAAATAAGGTAAAGACTACATTGTGAAATGAGATTTGTACTGGACGAGCTATCCATGCATTCTGTACATAGTGTGGCGTTTCAAAGTAATAGGTCTGATTTCTCAAAGTAACTATCCCAGTATCGTTTTCCAGACCGATGATTCTGTTGGGTAATAACGGATTGATAAAATCTATTGGTTGCATTACCCATCCCCATCCACGTTCAACAAGTTTCTGTGCTGTTTGTGGTTTAATACAATCGGGGGAATTATCTTCTGCCTTAATTACAAGTTGAAGACCTTGTGCACATTTTACATCATTAGCTGCAATTCCTGATTTGAATTGTTTTAGTGGAGATGATATTTTATTTGTGACAGGATGATTTCCTAATTTAAGAGATTTCTCAATTATATTGTTGTCATATATTGTAAACAAGAATGATTTTGATATAGTATACCCAATGTTGGATTGAGTAGGATCTGTTTGGTTTTTCACATCATATTGTAATGTCACAGTTACATTTGCAGTTCCAGATTCTGTTGCAATATATGCAAAAGTAGAATCGGGACTTGTTCCAATGATGTTTTTT
>JAGWGS010000234.1 GCA_028867235.1 Nitrososphaerota archaeon
TGTGACTTTTGTGTTTACTGCTACAAAAGCACAGGATAGTTCAATGATCACTCACCCAGACATGCAAGTAGTAATAAAAACCGGAAACTATATTGCAGCAGAGTCTGCCCCTGTTGAAGGAGCAATGACTATGCATGGTGCAGTTCATGGTCATACTGGAGTAATGACTCTGACTGAAATATTTCCCAGTGCAGGTCATTACATCATGGACGTAAATATCCAGCCTAGTCCACTTTCAAGCTACATGTGGGGAAGTGCAGATACTAGGTTTGACGTCTTTGTCTCAGAGCCAACAACAAGCACTATGTCTACAACCAACACAAGCGGGAATATTCCTTCTAATACTGTAAACATTGTGGGTCTTGAAGCACCGTTCTTTGTACCAAACACTCTCAATGTAAAGGTAGGAACAACAGTGTCCTTTGTTAATACTGATGGAAATTCTCACACAGTAACATCTGTGAAACCTGGAACTGAAGATTCAGATGGAATATTTGATAGTGGAATAATAAAGGCAGGAAAAACATTTACGTTTACTTTTAGTAAACCTGGAACATACGAATACATTTGTATGATTCACACCCA
>JAGWGS010000235.1 GCA_028867235.1 Nitrososphaerota archaeon
TATTGGCACACCACTCATCCCTATTCCAAGTATCGAAACGTTTTGAGATAACACTATGAGTTCATCACCGCACCACTGACCGCCCATGTATGGGGGTAAGTGATTCTTGTCATTCCAAACTAGAGCACATTTCGAATGTTCGAAGAGTAGAATCATAGATTGTGAAATACCATACCATAGATATTGTAATAATACAGGCAATTACAATTATGGAATAATGTAGAGTTTTCATTTTCTAACACTCATTTTCTGTTTAGTATAAGCAATAGACAATACAATAACACCAATACAACACAAAATTATACCAATGTATGTGAGTATCAGTATTGTCTCCCAATAAGGCTGAGGAGGCAAGGGACACCCAGTATAGAAACAATGATTATGTACGAATGATTTTTCTGCAATTATTTTATCAAGTGCATCAAGATGTGCCCTTATTGCTAATAGAATCACACCCAGAATCAAAATAGCAATTCCAACTATCACAGCATTTGAGAATCTCATTGTCAGATTCAATTATGGTATTGGTTTATAGGATTTGATTAAATTCCAATTTAACGGCAAACCTTAAATCACATTC
>JAGWGS010000236.1 GCA_028867235.1 Nitrososphaerota archaeon
ACACCCATTGCAGGCAAGCTCTCAGACATCTATGGCAGAAAAAAAATACTTCTAATTGTGATGATGATATATTCAGCAGGAATCCTGGCAGGAGGGTTTGCAAACTCGCTGCCCTTTCTACTTGGCGCAAGGATAGCGCAAGGAGTTGGAATATCGATGTTCCCAATTGCATTTGGCATAGTGCGAGATATCTTTCCAGTCCAAAAGATTGGCATGGCCCAAGGCATATTTACATCTACATTTTTTGGCGGCTCTGTAATAGGATTAATCGCAGGCGCAAAAATAATCTCAGACTATGGCTGGCATGCAACCTTCTTCTCGGTATTTCCAATTGCAATAGCACTTGCTTTCATAATGAAAAAATTCATCAATGTAAAAAAGACAGAGCAGGAAGATGCCGCAGGAATAGATGTCAAGGGAACAATAGCACTGTCAGGTACCGTAGTCATGTTCCTGATGGGAATATCTCTTCTCCAGGATATCACTTCAGGAAACCTAGGGCCATTGGGATTTTTTGCAGGCTCTGCCGTATCTCTGGTAATCTTTGCAGTCTTAGAAAAACGAACACCTCACCCA
>JAGWGS010000237.1 GCA_028867235.1 Nitrososphaerota archaeon
CGATGGCAAACTTGGGTAATGATACAGGAATAACTACTATAGGTAATCAGGCATATTATTTTGAGACACCAAATTATTCTCATGATGCTTACTTTAAATCACCACAAATTTCATTTCATGATGTAATCTTTACCTTGTTTCCAAGTGGATTTAGAGGAGGACTGCCAACTAATGGCTGTGGAGGACAATACTATTGGACTAATGCTAAGTTCTCAGATGGTACTAGTGAGTTATTGCATATCTTTGTAGGTTCTCCACAATGTTCTGATTCTCAACCTCCAACCTATTTTAGTACTCATACAAATCCTCAGGCAGGCTTGATATTCTATGATGGAAAAATGAAATTATTGATAAGCGTAGAAGAGAAGTAAAATCAAACGATCTTCTATTTTAGACCACTGGATAGCAGTTGACTAAAAAACATTTGTTCAGAAATGCAGAGTGGGCTTGATTTTGGAAGTAAAGTCTGATAATTGATATCATTTTGAATCGGGCAGGTTATTCTAAACTCTTGTCCATTTTTTGTGCCAGTTTATCAAGCTTGTCTGCATCAATTTCAA
>JAGWGS010000238.1 GCA_028867235.1 Nitrososphaerota archaeon
ATAAATGCAGAGATTAGAGACTATGACATCATTTGTGCAAACATGGAATTGCATCATTTGAATAAAACACAAGATTTGGTTTCTGCTCTAAAAAGCTCAAGGAGTGAACAGATAAAAGATGCAAGTAAATTAGCACTAGAAATATCACGCTTAGACAGTCCAAAAATCACAAAATCAAACATAAAAAAATCAAAACTTGCAAAAAGATACCTTAAGATCTTAGATGGAACAATACTGGACATACATAAAAATTCCATAATCGCACTTGGTGATGAAAGAAAGATAAATGAGCTTCACATGTTAAGAAAAAATTTTAAAAAACTCCGATATACACTAGAACTTGCATCAGACAAAAAAACAACTCAGGATATTCTACAAAACTTGAAAAATATTCAGGACGTATTAGGTGAAATTCATGATAGTGATATCATCATAGACTATCTCAAGAGTATAGATCGTGATTCCAAGTATTCTGACATAATTGCGGCAGAAGTTTTACGTCGAAGTAAAAAATACGATGCGTTTGTTTCAACCTTTAAAAAAAATCCAGAAGCAAT
>JAGWGS010000239.1 GCA_028867235.1 Nitrososphaerota archaeon
GCGGTGGTATCTACTACATCGACTATTTGAGTGGCGTTAGATATGTTGCCTGCAGCATCTTTTGCAGTCCACACTATTGTTGTCTTTCCTAACGGGAATGTCTTTGATGCGTTGTTAGTTATAGTGACTGGTTCAATATCGGTAGCTGTTGCATTGCCTAGTGGCACTGTATTGCTAGTAACTGATGTTGCTTCAAAGGTGACGTTTGCTGGTGGAGTTAGCTTGGGTGCAGTGGTATCGTGTACAAGAACAGTCTGAGTGGCATTTGCAGTATTGCCTGATGTGTCCTTGGCAGTCCACAATATCGTTGTCTTTCCTAACGGGAATGTCTTTGATGCGTTGTTAGTTATAGTAACTGGTTCAATGTCAGTAGCTGTTGCATTGCCTAGTGGAACGGTATTGCTGGTAACTGATGTTGCCTCAAAGGTGACGTTTGCTGGTGGGGTTAGCTTGGGTGCAGTGGTATCTACTACATCGACTATTTGAGTGGCGTTAGATATGTTGCCTGCAGTATCTTTTGCAGTCCACAATACGGTTGTCTTTCCTAACGGGA
>JAGWGS010000023.1 GCA_028867235.1 Nitrososphaerota archaeon
GACAAGGATACTGCAACAAAAATGAAAGATGCAAGAGATGTTGCTCTAAATGTTAATGGTACAAATTTTGCCATATTGCATGTAGATGATGTTTACACTTTTGATAAAAACACGGTTGCACCAAAAATCTACGGAACATCCGACATAAAACATCCTGGCGTTGCAAAAACTATGAACATGAAAGAGTTTCTTGTTGGTGGTAAAATTGATTATGTAAAAAGGCCAGATGAGACTCAAATCAGACGATACAGGAAAACACCTACTCAAACAAGGGAATTTTTCCAAAAGGCTGGATGGAAAACAATTGTAGCATTTCAAACAAGAAATGTACCACATGTTGCCCATGAAATGCTTCAAAAGGCATCTCTTAATACACATGACGGATTATTTGTAAATCCGCTGATAGGTAAGAAAAAGTCAGGAGACTATAAGGATGAAGCGATTGTTGCTGCATACGAATCCCTCATGCAAAATTATTATCCTCAGAACAGATGTTATCTTGGAACATTGCATACCGAGATGAGATATGCAGGACCAAAAGAAGCAATACATCATTCCATAATGAGGAAAAATTTTGGATGTACTAATATCATAATAGGAAGAGATCATGCAGGTGTAGGTACATACTATGATCCATTTGCTTCACAAAAAATATTTGATCTATATCCTGACATTGAAATAGAACCCATATTCTTTCCTGCATTCTTTTATTGTAGAAAATGCCTGTCATTTGCAAGTGAGAGAAATTGTCCGCATGATACAGAATACCAAGAGAGCCTGAGTGGTACTAAGCTTAGAAAAATGATTCTTGATAAGCAAAGCCCATCTGAATACATGATGAGACCCGAAGTATTTGAGGTACTGGCAAAATCAAACAATCCCTTTGTGGACTAGATTTTTATTGAAATGGATATTCACTTCAAGTTATGCGTATCTTACTTGTGGCACTTTTGTTGACAGGTTCATTTCTACCTGTATATGCTCAAGAAGCTACTATGAACAAGTCTGAACGCTATGATTCTGTTACAGTACCATATAGTGCATTTAACGTAAATGCCAAAAATGCTACAGTCTTCAAACTTGACCATGAACATGTAACAAACTGGGAGATTGAGATGCAAAACAAACTCCATTATGCGGGTCAGGGTGGAAATACTGTAGTAAGATTGTATGAAGATCTCAAAACACCAAAATTCATAGAAATTGGTATGGGAGGTCCCCCTGACTATAGATTTTGGGTTGCTGTCAACACTCCTGAAGATGGATATTTTATGATCCATGATGAAAAAAAGATTGGCTGGACTTCTGACAAACTCATAACTGCAACCCATTCAAGCAATGGTGGTCTGACTGTTAGCGTAGGATCAAAAGAAGCAGTTGCAAATCTGGATGTTGCTGGTTTTACAATGAGAGAATTTACAGTATCTGGAATGAATTCCGTATCTGATCCTCCGCCAGTAGATTCAGGTCAATTTACTTTTAGTATCATTTCTGGTGATCCTTCTGGAAATTTGATATTCTACATGCCATTTATGGTGCTTGCAGTAACAATAGTACTGATTGTAGTATTGCTAAAAACTAAAAATAGAACCTCAGAGGAAAAAATGCCTCAGAATAATTCTTCCTAGTTTCTTGTTGTATAGTAATCACAATCTTTCTTTATCTGACAAACAGAACACATTGGTGATATTGGCTTGCAAATGTTTTGTCCGTACATTACAAACGTATCATTTATTCTAATCCAGTATTCCTTTGGGATCTTTTTCATAAGTTCAATCTCTGTCTCTTCTGGAGTCTTGGTCTGTACCATTCCCAGTCTGTTAGAAATTCTATGTACATGTGTATCAACAGGTATTGCAGGTTGATCAAATGCATAAACCAAGACACAGTTTGCAGTCTTTCGGCCCACTCCTGGCAAAGTTAATAGTTCTTCCATGGTACTGGGAACTGTACCTGAATATTTTGAATCAATGATTGATGCAACTTCAATTATCCTTTTTGCTTTTACATGATAGAAACCTGTTCTTTTGATTATTTTTTCTACATCTGATAACTTTGCTTTTGCAAGTGATCTGGCAGTCTTGTATTTGGAAAATAATTCTCTTACTACTGCAGATGTACTTTCATCTCTTGTTCTTGCTGAGAGTATAGTGCCTATCAAAATGCTCAAGGGACTGCCATTTTCTGCCTCACGAAGTTCCCTTAGTGCTGTCATGCGAGGAGGCTTTACAGAGTCCATTGTTGAAATCATGCCGTCTAAAATTCTCTTAATTTTTTTCATGGATAGATAACAGTATTTCCTGTAGTCTTGACTTTTGCAGCTTTGGCCTGGTCCATAGTGTCAAAATGTTCTATAAGATACAATGACTCTCCAGGTATACCATGAGGATCAATTCCGCAAAGATTGAATCCTTTCTCTGGGGTAAATTTCTTTATTTCTTCTGAGATTAAATCGTAAGCCAACTTACATACTAGATAAGGGCGATGAGGATTTTTAATGTTCTTAATTTTAGTTATTAATACAAGTAATAGGATATCTTTTCCATAATGGCATATTGAGAAATCCATTTAGAATAAATGATCGGTAGAAGAATCTTATGCTGTTACTTTAGTCTTGGTCTTAGTTTCTGATGATTCTAGAGCTCGTTTTGTAGCAAGTTCAAAGATTAGCTTGTCAATGTAGAATCCTTGCTTTGAATCCAGATTCATCTTGTACATTATTGCTTTTCCAACAGTTCTTGTTCTGGATAAAACTCCTTGTTGTTCTAAATTCTTGATTTCATTCAATGCAGTTTTGAAGGAAATTCCAGAATTTTTTGCTATGTCAGAAACAGAGTAATCCCACTCCTTGAAGGTTGCAAGAAAATCTAGGATCTTCGAGGTACTGCCTGGAAATACACTTTCTAGTGGGCCTGTTTGTAATGCTTTTCTGGAATTTGATTTTTTGATCATTTAATTTTCGCCATCTTTAGCTAGCTTAGCTTAAGATAGTTTAGGTTAGCTAGCTAAGCTTAATAAAATTACCCATTATTATGTAAATAATTACATAATAGTTATATCAATCTAAACACATTTAGAAATTATTGGTATATGATGATGTAAGCAAGACAATACTGAGAAAGTTACTCTATGATAATAGAATTGGTGCAAAGCACATATTACTTGAAAATCTAAAGACTGGATTTCCATCTCACCTCAAAGGCGATATTGATAAGAAACTAAAGAAATTGGTAAAAGAAAACTTGATCTTAAAACATCCTACATCATATGGTCCACAATATGCTTTGAATCCTCAAAAAGTGCAAGAGATTATCAATATACTAAATGATAGTATATGACGGCTACAAATTCAACTTCGGATGTTTCCATTATACCCAGGTTTTTCTAACTTATTATATCTGTTGTAACAAAGCTTAGCATTGGAATTAACAAAAGAAGAAGAGGAAGCACTTGATGGAAAACAAGGTGAATCACTTGCACTTGCATACAGGACTCTTGTTGCAATAGGAGAGGCTTCAGGAGCTGATAGATTAATTCCAATAGAATGGGCTCACCTTTCAGGTGTTAATTATAATACAATAGGTGATGCAGGAAAGGAATTTCTGTCACACTTGAGTCAAGATGCCAAATTCAAAGTAAAAACAACTGTAAATCCAATGGGATTTGATTTTGATTCTGTATCACAATATAACTTGGATGACAAATTCATTGAAAATCAGAGTAGCATAAAAAATTCATATGAAAAAATGGGCGTAATTCCATCATATTCCTGCATCCCATACGAAATATTTGACATTCCAAAACAAGGAACACATGTATCATTTGCAGAAAGTAATGCTGCAATCTATGCAAATTCTTTTGCAGGACTCAAAACAAACAAGGAGGGGGCATTTAGTGCACTTGCAAGCGCACTAACCGGTAAGAGTCCATGCTCTGATCTACGTGATGATGATATACGTAAACCAAACCTGACAATTCGCATGAAGGTAGAATCTAAAGATGAGCTAACATATGGTATGCTTGGATATTTTGCAGGAAAGGTAGCAGGAAGCTCTGTTGCGATATCAGGAGTAAGTGAACTTGACAGACGCAGTTGCAAGTCTCTTTGTGCAGGTATGGGTACATCTGGTGCATGTGGTATGTTCACTTTTGGAGAAGGAGAGGGTGAGAAAATAGATTTTGATAAAAATGAGTTACAAAAAATACATGACGAACTAAACACGTCTGAGAGTGGAGATCTCATAACACTTGGTAGTCCACAACTTGGTCTTGAAGAGATAGGTGATTTGGCACTTATGCTAAAGGGAAGATCATTTCAAAAACGCTGTATGATATTTTGCCCGCGTGCAATAAAAGATCAGATAACCAATCTGGGTTATACTAGAGAACTAGAAAGAGCAGGGGGAGAAATACTGTATGATTGTTGCACATGTCTGTCTCCATTGGTTGATAACAAACAAGTTGATTCTGTTATTACAAATAGTGTCAAAGGAGCATATTATCTCAAGACATCAAACAATGTAGATGTCAATCTCAAGAGTCTTAAAAAAATAATAGAAGAGGAAACAAGATGAACGTCAAGGTTATAGTAAGAGGAAAAGCAACAGGTTCCCTTCTTGTAGCAAAAAATCCTATAAATTTTCTTGGTGGAATTGATAAAAAAACTGGTATAGTTCATGATAAAAAACATGATCTCTTTGGAAAATATATTGGAGAAAAAATTCTCGCATTCCCATTTGGTGTGGGAAGCAGTGTTGGAGCTTATACCTTGTATTCTCTGAAATACAATAACTGTGCACCTCTTGCTATAATATGCCTAAAAGCAGATCTAACAACCGCATCTGGATGTGCTATTTCAAATATTCCTCTAGTTGTCACAAACAAAAATGACTTTGACTTGTTGCATGAAAATAAACAGATTACACTTGATGCAGTATCTGGAACAATCTCATAATTTCAATCTTTTAATGTCCTTGTTTGGTTTTATTTCCTTGAATACAATTCCTTCAAATTTGAAGACTCTAGTACTTTTTTGCTCCCAATGATCAAACGGGGCTCCTGCTTTTTCACATGTATAATTCAAAAATTCCTCTACACTCCACCCATATTCTACAGGAACTTGAGGAAGAAGCAATCCTGAACCCAACTCCCACTTTACAATTAGACCGTCCCTTCCTATCTTTATCATCTTGAGGTACTCTGATGGATCACTAACTTTGATCTCTGTGGGTGAACTCAGTACAGTGACCTCAAAGACAATTTCATCAAGCTCTTCAAATCTTACTGGAGGAAAACGTGGATCTTCTGTGGATGATGCTATTGCAGCATCCAAAAGAGATTGATGCAATATTTTATTGGGAATGGGAAATCCTATACATCCTCTGAGACTTGTTTTCTTGTTAAGTGTTACAAAGACTCCTGACTTGAATGAAAATCTTGCTTTGATCTCTTTGTCAATTTCTATTTTTTTTCCTGTCCTGAGGTATTCTGTTACTGCTTTACGTGCAGTTTTTACCAATATTTGTCCATCTTGATCTGATAAACTCAATTCATTCTATCATTTAGTCTTGCAGCAAACTCTTGAAGTTTTTGAAAATGAGTTCCTTCCCAATAAATTTTCTTACATGAATTACACAACCAAAATTTTCTCTCTCGTTCAAGTACTCCTTCAGGAACTTTGCCTATAATTCTGAATTTTTCAACTTGCTCCAAGTTTCCATTACACTCGATACAATGAGAATTGTCTGTATCTATTGAAAATTGTTCAAGTTCTATCTTTGCATTTATTTGTACAATTTGCTCTAATTCGTCATTTCCTCTGATAAGAACACACATTATGTTTTGTTTTTCTGCATTTTTTACAAGTTGTTCGTCTTTAGTTACAATTACACGCTTTTCATTTTTTGCAATTAGTACAAGCTTGTCGTCTTCTATTGTGGAAAAATACTTGGAATCATAGCCTAAGATTCGTAGTTTTTTTGCAAGATTACCTAACATTGAATCTATTACGAAATTTGGCCTTGTATTCATTCGTATGCATCTCCGTGACCTGACTCTACTATGTGACTTTCTCCTGCAGGTAGAACTCGTATAAAATCATCAATAGGTATTGCTTTTGCAATCTCTTCTTTTTCTTTGAATTTCATTAATTCGAGTTTTACTTTTTTTGCAATTTCAGTCATATCAATTCCTGATGGTTCTATTGTAACATAATAGATACAATTCTTCTTTATTGCTGATGGAGTTCCACACATCAATAGATAATTTTCATTTTTCTCATATAGGCCAACTGCTAATTGTAATGTGCTTACCTGTACAAAATTTCTTGAACCCTCAATCACAAATGATCCTTTTGCTATGAATTGTCCGCTTGGAGCAGCAGTCTTTACTTGATCTGGCTTTATCCAATATGCATTTAATCCATATACCCCTGCTCTCCATGCCCTGCTAAAACATACTGTAGCCTGTGAGACTTCTTTTACACTTGTAAGGTCGTTTTCTGTACTTTCTCGCAAGAGAAAAAATGGCGATCCTACAATTTCTGCATGAAATACCATGTCATTTTTGTTAAGATGTTTTCTTATTACAGCTGAATTTGATGAGGTATCTCGTCCTCCTATTGCTAAATGTCCGTCTGATGTGATAAACCACCTGTATCTCTCAAACCATTCCTTCTTTCTTTGTACTGCAAATACAATAGAGTCTTGAGCTATGCTTGCTTGTTTTCTATATGATTCTAAACTTTTTTCAGTTTTTGCCTTTTCTAAATTGATTGTATCAATTGCCCTCATCTGTCTCTTTGATTCATTGAATAATGTTGATGCTATTGCTTGAATTGATGCTTGAGGGTTTACTTTTATTTTTTCTCCTTCAATGTCTATGAGAAATATGCCGTTTTCTCTTGCTGTATGCGAATTATGTTTTACCAATATTTGTTCAATTGCCGGATCTGTAATGTATAAGGTACCTGTATATGTTGTCTCAAGAAGAGCTTTTGCAACATTTGAGATTACACCTGATCTCTGTTTTACAAGCAAGATTGCCTTGTTTTGTTCCTCAAGCTTGTGTTCAAACTCTGTAATCTTTTGATTTGCGGTAACAGATTGAGATGACTTGCCATGCTCTAGCAAGTTTTCTGAAAATAATGAATCAAGTCCTTCCATGAAACTTGATATCTTGACTGGGTTGTATTTTTCCATGTTTGCAAGAGAAATTGGAATTACATCTGCATTTTTTATGTCTCGTATTATGTATGGATCATGTTTTCCTGTAATTACTTTGTCAATCAAATTTCTTGTTGAATCAAATATGATGTCAACCTCATTATCTGATAGTGTATTTCCAATTTTATTAGAATCAAGACTGCTTGATCGAACTATCTCCTCTGCATACTTTCCTGGTAATCCAAGTGTTCTTCCTACCCATCTTGCAATTGATGCAGGGCTTGATTTGATGTTTTGAATATCCTCTTTTGTTACTTGTAAAATATTTAATCCAGATGACGGAGGCGGCACATAATCCAGTCCCACTGCTAATTTTCTGTGGCGTACATCTATTGAATGCAGAAGCGATAGGATCTTCATGTCTTTATTACATAATATTATGTTGCCATCTCCAAAGAATTCTCCTATCACGATATATTCCTGGTCAAATCCCGAAAATGTAACATATACAATTCTCTCACTTCCGAGTTGTTTTATTTCTGTTATCTTGCTTCTAAGAAGATCATTTCTAAATCTCTTTAGTAATCTATTTTCTTCCATCTGATTTATTTTTACATTGGTTATCCACAAACCAAAAGTTGAAAACATTACAAGCAGGTCTGGTTTTTCTGGATGATGTAACTTGAAAAGAAGGCTATTGCGACTTATTCCATAAATATTGCTTACATAATAGTCCTTTACCTGTTTGCTCATATCTGTGACCAGATAGTGTAATTCTATTCCTGCTAGAGTCATGATGATAACTGGGTATGGCCATTGATTATACGTTTAGATTCTTATTTTTGTCTTAACCAAACATTTTAAACGGGATTAAACCGAGTGATTTTGAAAAATTAGTTGGTACGACATCCAAAGAAAAAAGAAGATGAAAAACCCGATACTGGTAATGATGCAAGAGATAATCCTACAGGATCTTCAGTTTCTACTCCTACTGATGAGTCACGCACAAAGAATGGGCTAAATAAAATATTCTGGCTACGAGTTGCAATGGGAGTAATTGCAGGTGCACTTGCTGCAATAATTGGAAGCAATCAATCAATGTTTTCTGAAGAATCATCCAGAATGATTTTGGGATTTGGTATTATGATATTCTTGTTTGTTGTTTCATATGTGGTAGCAAAATCTATGCATATTCCTATTGCTGCTACCGACAAGAAAAAACTTGTCACTACTGGATATGGAAGTTATTTCTTGATGTTCATCTTTTGTTGGATCTTGGTAAATACTTTAATCCATCCAGAAGTAGGAATTGCAGCAGTCAGGTAGTTCTAAATCATATATTCAAGGTTAAATCTAATGTGGAAACATCAAACCCCTGGAATTCCGGATGAATATTTTGAACGAGTAGAAGACGTACCAATTACAAAAGAAGAAGTTCGGGTAATACAGATAAGTAAAGCAAGACTATCTAGGGGGCAAATTGTATATGACATTGGATGTGGCAGTGGATCAATCAGTATAGAAGCTGCACATCAAATAGGTGCATCTGGAAAAATTTTTTCAATAGATGTTGATCAAAATGCCATAGACCTTACAAAGAAAAACCTGGACAAATTTCAAATCTCTAATGTTGATGTAATTCTTGGAAATGCAATTCAAAAAATTAACGATCTTCCTCCTGCTGATGCCATATTCATAGGAGGTACGGGTGGGGAAACTGCAGAGATAATAAAATTGTGTGAATCAAAACTAAAACAAGGAGGACGAATAGTGATTGGAACAATACTTGTTGAAACTCTATATTCTGTACTAAGTACGATTGAAAAACTCAAATTTTCATCAATTGATATAATTCAGGTAACAATATCTAAAAGCAGAAAAACCTCTACCGGAACCATGTTTCTTGCACGAAATCCTGTAACAATAATCTCTGCAACTAAAATCTAGAGAGTTTTAATTAGGTACAATTTTGTTCTCATTTGATGTATGAACTGACTTGTGTAGGCTGTGGTCCTGGCGACCCTGAACTTCTTACTGTAAAGGCAGTAAAGGCAATACAAAATGCCGAAATTATTGTGTGTCCAACATCCAAGGAAGGTAAACCAAGTATTGTTTATTCCATAATAGAACCGCTTGTAGACAAGTCAAAAAAACCCGAAGTTGTTAATCTTGTGTTTCCAATGGTAAAGGAAAAAGATACTCTTGAAAATAGTTGGACACAAAACTCGCAAGCAATTGCAGACAAGGTTCTGTCTGGAAAAAAAGTTGTTTACCTGACAGTAGGGGATCCATATCTTTACAGTACTTGGATATACATTGACAGAGAATTGCACACAAAACATCCAGAGATCAAAATCAATGTAATACCTGGAATTGTGTCCATGTTTACATTTGCATCAAAGGTAGGAATTAGTCTTGCAGAAGGCGCGGAAACCATGGCGGTAATTCCATCATGTTATGATTTATCACGAGTAAAAGAGACTGCAAGAAATTGTGATACTATGATATTTTTAAAAGATGGAAGATACTTTGATCAGGTCATATCGCTACTAAAAGAAGCAGGATTTCCTGACAGTTCTTTATTTGCAATTGGTCAAGATATTGGAACTGACCAGGAAATTATAAAAAAACTAACACTAGGTCAGGTCACTAAAGATACAATGACAACAAAATATTTTTCCATAATGGTGGTAAAACGTGGCTAAGGTATACTTTGTCGGCTGTGGCCCTGGCGACCCTGAATTAATTACAGTAAAAGCAAAAAAGCTAATCCAAAAGGCAGACGTTGTAGTATATTCAGGATCACTTATTCCTGATGAAATAATAAAGATGTGCAAAAAATCACAACTTTACGATGCTGCAAAACTTGTACGGGAAGATATATTTAAAATTCTAAAAGAAAATGCGCTGAAAGGAAAACTTGTTGTGCGTTTACATGATGGCGACCCAAGCATTTATGGCGCAATAAGGGAACAGACAGATAATCTCAAAAAAGAAGGAATTGAATATGAAGTAGTACCTGGAATCACATCATTTCTGGCGTCTGCTGCAGCTCTTGGGTGTGAACTAACACTCCCAGGTGTTACTCAGACAATCATTGTTACAAGGGCAGAATCTAGGACCAAGGTACCCAAGCGAGAACAAATATCTGAGCTTGCCAAGCACAAGGCAACACTCATCTTTTATCTTAGCATTCATCTGATTCCAAAAATTGTACAAGATGCAATCAAAGGAGGTTACTCTAAATCAACACCAGTTGGAGTTGTATACAGAGCAAGCTGGAAAGATCAGAAAATCGTCACTGGAACACTAGAAGATATCGCAAAAAAAATACGAGATGAAAAAATAACAAGAACTGCAATCATAATAATTGGAGATATAATCAACCCAACTTCGTATGAATACTCTAGATTGTATGACAAAACATTTACTCATGGATACAGAAAGGCACAGAAAAAATCATAGTGAACTTACAATATTTTTAATTCCAATCTTAGATAGTTGTTTTTGAAATTTGACAACGTCTCCGGATGTGTAAATTTCTAATTTTCGTCTTGCTGGATTTTTATGTTCAAATATCTTTGCAATTTGTTTTACTACCGAATCTGCGGGGTCTAGAAATATTATTTTTGGAAATAATTCCTTGAGCATGGGTAGTAAAAATGGGAGATGTGTACTTGATAATGTAAACACATCTATTCCATTATCAACATGTGGAGTGATTATTTTTTTAATTATTTTTCTTGTTTGTTGTTTATTTGAAATAAATTTTCCAGATTCAACCAGGTCAACAAGTGGAGTTGCATTTATCTTTGTAACAGTTATTTTGGAAGTGAGATTTTTTTTGATATATTTATCTAATGTTTTATTTTGTATCACTACCTGTGTACCAAGTATTCCAATTTTTTTTGATCGGGTCTTTAACATAGCATCTTTTAGAGGAGGATATACCCCAATTATCTTGCCTTTTTTTTCTACATCAAGTAATAATGATGGTGTGTTAGAAGCTACCACTATTATATCAGGTGAAAAATTTTCTTGCAATTTTGAAATTGCATTCTTGATTATCTTGTCTAGTTGGAATATTGTTTTTGTTCCGTAGGGATAATTTTTTTGGTCTGCAAAATAGATTATATCGGAGTGAGTCCTTTTTTGTATTGGTTTTATTATTGATAGGGAACCAAGGCCTGAATCAAAGACTGCTATTTTTGGCATTGTATGTTTTTGGAATTTAAAATCTGATTAATGTTTTGTTAGCTAAATTTAGCCTAGTGTTGAGGATAATATACACCGGCTATTAAGAACCAACTTTAGAACTACCCCGCATGACCGGCTTCGATAAGACCTGGACTCGACCAGAGTCTGTTGGTTTAACCGAAAAATTACGCGATACTGTAAAACCACAAGGCGCTCTAAAACCTAGGATTGAGCAAGCTGTGAACAAGTTACAGGGTCAAATATCGAAGATGGATTCTATGCTTGGAAAACTGAGAGAAA
>JAGWGS010000240.1 GCA_028867235.1 Nitrososphaerota archaeon
TTTGAACCCACCTATTTGTCGAGCTATAATGTCTTTTTTCCTTCAGTTCTTTTTCAATTTCCTGTAGGTCAAATTCTCCTTCTTCAACCTGCTGTGTTCTGATATGTTTTATTGTAACTAGAATCTTTTTCACTTTTACACGTACTCCAAACCGCCACACATGATCAGAGGTATCATCTTGTACCTCCAAAAGCTTCAATTTGATTTCTTTTGTTCCCAATGCATCATGACTTACTAAACTTCGTTCGTCTACAAAGTCTTCAAAACTCATCAATTCAATTATTGTATTAGCTATTAAAGAAGTTATTGCCACTTATATTGGCATCACTTGATATGATATACGATATGAAATCAGGTGTTGTTGTACGAAAGACCCTTATTTTTTACAGGAAAAGGCATGAAACAATCTTCTAGCTCCAATCGTTTTCTTTTTCCACCTATGAGTGCGTAGGTTACTCCATCATATGTACATAAAAAATCAGTAACAGGGTATGATTCATTCCAAACCTTGTAGTATTCTCGTAGTTCTCTGTGTTCATATTTTCCTGTTCC
>JAGWGS010000241.1 GCA_028867235.1 Nitrososphaerota archaeon
TGCAATAGGTCTTCTTGTGGATAGGTTCTTGCTGCAAAAACTAGAAGGCAACATCAGGAAAAAATGGGGGCTAGATCATCACAGATGACTTGTCTAGACATGCCAAATCTCAAAGGAGTGCTATATCATTGAAATCTGGAATAAAATTTGCAATAGCTGGTGCAATAATTGCAATTGTAATTGCACTTAGTGTTATTTCGCAACCTGTGCAAGAAAGGACAATGACCACATCTGATTCAGGAAATGTTTTGCGAATTGGATACTTTCCAAACATCAATCACGCACAGGCAGTAATTGGTGTAGGAAACGGTGACTATCAAAAGACTCTTGGTGATATCAAACTAGAATCACAGGTATTCAATGCAGGACCTTCTGCAATAGAGGCATTGTTTGCAAATCAAGTTGATGTAACATATGTTGGTCCTGGACCAGCAACCAATGGATACATCAGATCAGATGGAGATCTTAAAATCATATCTGGTGTTGCAAGCGGTGGTGCAGTCTTTGTTGTACGAAATGATGCTGGGATAAAATCCCCACAAGATTTTGTT
>JAGWGS010000242.1 GCA_028867235.1 Nitrososphaerota archaeon
TCTTTTGTTGCCCGGATTACTCCAAGAGCTGTTCCATATGCAACAGTTGCCAGTGCACCAGCATTACAGTGAGTCATGATAGTGTCATTATTGTCAAATAATTGGGAACCGTGTTTTCCCATACGCATGTTTATTGCAATGTCCTCTTCTGCCATTTTTTTTGCTTCTTTAACAACAGATTCTTTTAGATCAGAGACATCTTTTGCAGATCTTGCAACATTCATTATTTTTTCAAGACCCCATGCAAGATTGATTGCAGTAGGCCTTGTTTCATGTAACACTTTTCTTGCTTTTTCTAAATCCTCCAAGAGAGATTCTTTTGTATTAGCAGTACTTTGTAATGCCGCCAAGGCAAGACCAAAAGCTCCAGAGACTCCAATGGCAGGTGCGCCTCGTACAATCAGATCTCTGATAGCAACTGCTACATCTTGGTAATCAGTATAGGTGACATAGACCAGTTCATTTGGAAGTTTAGTCTGGTCTATCATTACAACAGAATTATCCTTCCATTCTACAGTTCTAAGGCTTGAATGAATCATA
>JAGWGS010000243.1 GCA_028867235.1 Nitrososphaerota archaeon
ACACAACTCCCAGCATAGCTTCTATCAGGAGTAGGACCAAACACTATAGACTGGTCTGATTCATCCCTAACTGATATTGATGGGATTTTGCAAGTGGAATCTTGGTTTACACCTTTAAGAGTTACATGTACTGGATATCCTGCATCATAAGTTTGGTTGGAAAGATCAATTTTCAATTCATTGGTTGTTGTTTTATTCAAAGTTGATGATTCAGTTGACGTGTTTGTGACAATTTCCTTTGCCCATCCACTATAAATCAATATGTATGCAGTATCAGGTCTGACACATGCAGGTGAAAGATCTTCAGACTTTATTACTAGTTGTAGACCTGTTTTACATGTTACATCTTTAGCCGCAATGCCAGATTTGAATTGCATCAACGGATTTGCAATGTAATCAAAAGTAACACCATAACCACCACTTCCAATATTAATATCAGATTCATAGGTTCCAGTGATACCAAGTTTTCCTTTGATTTTGAATTGATAGATAAAGGAACCGTCAGGCTTTACATCAACTTGATCAATAAGATACTTTT
>JAGWGS010000244.1 GCA_028867235.1 Nitrososphaerota archaeon
TAACCTGGAAGGATCCTTCAATGGCAACGGTACTTGAGAATGGGCATGACATAACAAGCAAGAGCAGTCTTACTGATACAATGGAAGCAGGATTTATCGTAAACTGTCCTTTCTTCAGTACAGATACTGTATACTCTCACGGCAAGTAGAGTATACCGTTCCAATTTTTTATTTTTAATACATCTGATTAAATCATTTTTCCTTCAATTAGTAGAGTCTTTTTAACAGACATGTCTTTGAGTTGAAGGTAATGTTTTCGTTCATTGTCGTCTCTATGTACTTCAAAGTCATTTTTGCTTTGGAATGAAATAACATGTATTTCATATGGATGATCAATTGCTTCTATTATGCAATTTTCTGTTATTCTAACTCTGTAAAGGATGTTCCATCATGTTTCTTCAATAAAGGCAGTACTTTGTCTTCAAAATTATGGAAAGTTTTTTCCATTCCTTTCATTGCAAAAATTATTTGAGTATAGTAAACTGTCAAATTTATTAATTTACTGCATCCAATACAAATACGACTGTT
>JAGWGS010000245.1 GCA_028867235.1 Nitrososphaerota archaeon
AATTTCGTAATACTGTTGGACCATTTGTATGGAGGAGCCTTTCATGGTTGACGCTTCTTGGGCCTTTATCGTGTTGTCAATACCAACAATGCTGGTTCTAGGGATGCGCCATGGACTGGACGTCGATCATATCACTGCAATTGATAATCTGGTAAGATTACACAATGCCACAAAGAAATCTCGATTGGTAGGAGCGGGATTTAGTTCCGGTCACATGATATCAGTACTGGCAGAGATGATCTTCATAATTTACGTAGTTGGAAGCCTTACTAGCACAGGAAATCTTCAATTTTGGGGAGGTGTAATGGGGGCAGTTGCATTAGGAGTAATTGGAGGGGTCAATATCTATGCTATAAAGAAATGGGGCAAGAGTGGTTCTGCAATACTTGCAAGTAGGATTCTTAACAGGACCGGAGTTTTAGGTCCAACAGGGTCTGCTCTAGTTACAGGAGTTGTGTTCGGATTAGGATTTGATACTGCAACACAAATTTCTGCCATAACCTTATCCGCAGTGGCATCTGCCAC
>JAGWGS010000246.1 GCA_028867235.1 Nitrososphaerota archaeon
AATGGAGCAATAGAGCCATTACCTCTAAGAGATTCAGTTGCATGCGGTATGCTCTTGAGTACCATATCTTGAGTCGGCTGCACCTCTTGATTTGCAACCTGGCTTTTTTCCACAAGGTAAATTGCAGGACCCACTACAACAAAGGCTGCGATACTTGCAAGATAGTGTCTAAGTTGAAGAAAGATTGCTTCTTTTTTTGATTTTGAAACATTGTTTTCAGTTGAATTTACAGGAGGAACTATGACAAATGCCATTTTTACTGGACCATAGTATTTCATTTGCTTATTTTTTTGGCTCATCTCAACCTTGTCTACTTTGATAAGACCTACACTCAAAAGTCGGTTTATGTGCCAGTTGACAAGAGGTAGTGAAATCTCTAGTGTCTTTGCAAGTTCATTTGAGCTTGTAACGCCTTGCGATATTTTGCCAAAGATTGCACGACCTGTATCATTTGCCAGTTCTTCTCCTATTATTTTTATTCGCTCATCATCTGTACTAATCACTTCAATGTATTCTTCAGGTTT
>JAGWGS010000247.1 GCA_028867235.1 Nitrososphaerota archaeon
CATGTCTATATTTTTTGTATCATTGATATCAACTACATTGATGTGACCAAGCTTGCGTTGTGGTTTTGATTCATCCTTGTTGTACATCTTCAAGTAAATTCCTTTTTTGTTCTCTATTGTTATGGGCTTGTATCTGCCTGAGAAGTTTTTTGGCCCAAGTATGTTACGCATCACTGTATAGTGTACCAGTCTTGTACTTCCTAGCGGAAGGCCAAGAATGGCTCTCAAGTGCTGTTCAAATTGCGAGGTGTCACTTGATTGTAATGTATGATGTCCTGAATTGTGCACTCGTGGTGCTATTTCATTAATCAAAACTTGATTGTTCTGCGTGACAAACATTTCTATGCCAAAAACTCCTGCCCCGTGTAGCACTTCCATGGTTTTCTTGGCGATATCTTCTGCATCTTTTGCTACTTTGGATTCTACCCTGGCAGGCGCAACTGTAATTTCAAGTATGTTTTCTCGGTGTATGTTTTCAACCACTGGATAAGTTGAAATCTCCCCGTTTGTGTTTCTTG
>JAGWGS010000248.1 GCA_028867235.1 Nitrososphaerota archaeon
GTCTACCGGTGATGCTTTGAAATGGAGCTTTGTCCCTACCAAGAGTGGGACTTATTCTTTAAATGTAAATATTGACGGACAATTTAGGCTTGGGTATGGATTTCAAGTGACAGATGCTCATTCAGCTAGCAATCAGAATTTACAAGTTGTATCTTCACCACTACAACAATTCAAATCAGGAATTACAGCTAATGATATAAAATGTAACCAAGGTCTTCAACTTGTAATCAAAGCAGAAGATGGTTCTCCTGCATGTGTAAAAGCTGATACCGCTATAGTATTGGTTAATCATAGATGGGCAACGAATGTGCTACAACCAAATCCCATGACAGGATTGAATGATGATACTGGAATAGCTACTTTGAAAAATCAGGCATATTATTTTGAGACAGTAAACTATACGGATGATGCCTATAAACATCCAATACAAATTTCATTTCATGATGTGATTTTTACTTTATTTCCAAGTGGATTTAGAGGAGGACTACCAGCTTGGGGATGTGGTGGGAGTTACTAT
>JAGWGS010000249.1 GCA_028867235.1 Nitrososphaerota archaeon
TTGTAATAATGCAGGCAATTACAATTATGGAATAATGTAGAGTTTTCATTTTCTAACATTCATTTTCTGTTTGGCACAAGCAATAGACAATACAATGACACCAATACAACACAAAATTATACCAATGTATGTGAACATCAGTATTGTCTCCCAATAAGGCTGTGGAGGCAAGGGACATCCAGTATAGATGCAATGATTATGTACAAATGATTTTTCTGCAATTATTTTATCAAGTGCGTCAAGATATGTCCTTATTGCTAATAGAATCACACCCAGAATCAAAATAGCAATTCCAACCATCATAGCATTTGAGAATCTCATTGTCAGATTCAATTACGGTATTGGTTTATAGGATTTGATTAAATTCCAATTTAACGGAAAACCTTAAATCACATTCACATGGAAAAGAACAACAAAATTTCTGAAGAATTAAACCCAGTTGACTTGAAAGAGAAAATCGAGATACTCTCAACTGAAGATGACAAGATTAAATCTATTGGAGAGATACTAAGTAATG
>JAGWGS010000024.1 GCA_028867235.1 Nitrososphaerota archaeon
CATTTCTTCAACTTTAATTTTTTCTACAGTTTCATATATCCCAAAACCCGCATTGTTAACAAGCACATCTACACCGCCAAATTTTTCAATTACAAATTTAACCATCTTGTCTACTTGATCTTTTTTTGATATATCACAAGCATAAGCAAGTACAGTAGTTTGATATTTTGATAGCCTGGAAGATATTTGCTGTAGTTTCTCTTCATTTCTAGATACCAGTACCACAATTGCATGCAGTTGTGCAAATTTTTCAGCAGATTGTTCACCAATTCCACTTGATGCGCCGGTGATAACCACTACTTTTCTGTTATAGTTCAATAATTGAAAATTCATGGCATTAAAATAAAGTGCTTTCTATGCAGTTTTGGCCTTTTTTATACTAGGATATACAACTTTCATTAGAAATATCCAGCTTATTACAAGACCAACATGATAAGTTGCTATTCTCCACCCTATCACAATATTCCATTGAAGACTATTCTTGGCAGCTTCAAATGTCAGGCTATGTAGATGACCTAGATATGCCCATATAGAAAATTCAGTTAGTCCAGATCCACCAATGGTAATAGGCAGATTACCAACTGCTATAGAAGCCATTGTGGCCATGAGAGAATGGAAAAAATCAATCACATAACCAACACCATTTGCAATTATCATAAACGATAGACCATAAAGTGACCATGTAAATACTGAGATTATTATAGATACGGTAAATGCTTTTTTGATTTCTCTGGTATGTAGAGTTTCCCTACTCATGTCACATATTTCTTTCATCCACAAATTTGTTTTATCGATGTATTTTACAGAACGTTCTTTTCCTACTTTTGTAGCAAGTCTTGAAGCCCAACTGGGTACTTGAAATGTTCTTTTAGAAGAGAGGAAGAATAATGTAGACCAAAGTCCTGTGATGGGGACACTGATAGCAAGTATTGTTATTCCTATAACGTATGCGCCATATGTAAATGAAATTACTGCAGCAGTTATTGCAAATATTCCAGACACTAGAACCTCCGTTACAATTTCTATAATTGTTACCCAGGATGCTTTTCCAATTGGGACTCCTTTTTTACCCAGCCACATTATTCGTACCAATTCCCCACCAACAAAAGAAGGAGTTGTAGATGTTACAAATTCACTGCCAATTCGTACAGAAATTGTTCTCCAGTGTACATCAACTGGACCCAGAAATTTTTTTACAAGATAATTGAATTTCAGCCCCTGTGTGAATAATTTGGCAGCCATAGCTATGGAGGCTCCTACAAATGGTAACATGCCTATTGCAAGAATGTTATCAAAACTTACGTTAAATGTAGCAGCAATAATTAGGAATGGAATAATACTCACAGGAATAGCAAGGATCTTCCAGTTCATTGCATCCTTACTCAGAGATGGAAATATAAGCTCAACATAGAATGAATTATCAGAAAAATGAAGGCAATCTTTCTGGTTGGAACTGCAGGTGCAGGAAAGTCATTATTGGCTTCTAAAATTCTAGATTACTATTCTAGAAATGGGGCATTTGTAGGAATGTTGAACTTAGACCCTGGTGTAGAAAATCTTCCATACACATGCGATATTGATGTTAGAGATCATATCAACATAGTAGATATTATGAAACAGTATGACCTTGGTCCAAACGGATCAATGATCATGGCAAATGATCTTATTGCATCAAAGATAGAAGATATACAAAATGAGATAGATAATGTAAATCCAGACTATCTCATAGTAGACACTCCAGGGCAAGTGGAATTATTTGCATATAGAGCAAGTGGTCCATTTATCATGCAAAACTTGAACATAGAAGAGAAAGCATCAATATTTCTTCACGATGGATCATTGATGACCTCTCCTTCTAATTTTATTTCAGTTGCATTACTTTCCACATCAATAAAGCTACGACTCGGTCTACCACAAATAAATGTGCTAACAAAAATAGATCTAATTGAAGATAAGCTTAAAGACATACTGAAATGGTCAACAAACATGACAAGTCTTGAGAGCTCTCTTGCAAAAAGTTCAGATGGTGAAAATTATACGCTTGCAGTCAACATTCTACGGAGTCTGAACTTAGGTGGATTTGCGCAAGGGATGATTCCAATTTCTAATGTTACCGGAGAAGGCATGGCTAATCTACAGGCTGCATTGAGTCGTATACTTAACTTGGGCGAAGAGGTAGAAGATTAGTGAAAAGTGTAACTGCTCGAGCTCCAAGTTCCACTGCAAACCTAGGTCCTGGCTTTGATGTATTTGGACTTGCTCTTGATGCATATTATGATGAAGTTCAGATAACAAAAAAGGAAGGAGTGCAGATAATTATCGAAAGTTCAGACTCTGTTCCATTAGAACCTGAGAAGAATTCTGCAGGAATAGTAATCATGGAGATGTCAAAGAAATTCAAGATAAAAACAGGTCTTTTAGTTAAAATCAAAAAAGGTGTTCCAGCAGGATTTGGGATGGGCAGTAGCGCAGCATCTGCTGCAGCTGCTGCAGTTGCGTTTAATTCATTATTTGACCTAAATCTTGATCAAAATACTTTGGTAGAATTTGCAGGAATGGGAGAAAGGGCAAGTGCTGGGTCTATTCATTATGATAATGTAAGCGCCTCAGTTCTCGGAGGGTTTGTGATAGTAAGAACGGATCCTCTTGATGTTATAAAAATTGAACCACCAAAGGATCTAGTATTGTGTGTTGCAATACCAAAAATCATTGTTCCTAAAAAGAAGACCAAGGTATCTAGAGGAGTTTTACCACAACAAGTAAAGTTACATGATCATGTAAGAAATCTCGCTAATGCAGCTGCTATAGCTGCGGGATTTATCAATAAAGACGTAGAATTGTTGGGCCGATCAATAAAGGACATAATAGTAGAACCAGCTAGAAAACACATGATTCCAGGTTTTGATAATGTGAAGAAAAATGCACTACAGGCAGGTGCGTTAGGTGTAACGATAAGTGGAGCTGGCCCATCAGTAATTTCATTTACATTAAAATCTACAAATCACAAAAAGATCTGCAGTGCAATGGAAAAAGGATTTTCTTCTGCCAATACAGAATGTATTACAATAATTTGTAGACCAAGTAAGGGCGCTTTTGTATTATAATTTTTTTTCAACAAACTTACGCATTCGTTCTTCTCTGTCTTTAGTTGAAAAACAGACAGCCCATGAATAAATTTCAAGTTTTAATCCAGTATCAAGATTAGCATCTGTTCCTTTGTTCACAAGCATTTTAGAAACTCCGATTGCAAAGCTACTGTTTTTTGATATCGCTTTCGCATATGATCTAGTTTCTGAAAGTAGGTTTTCAGAAGAGAATATTTTATTTATCAAACCCATCGAGAATGCCTCTTCTGCAGTAATTTTTCTACCAGAAAATATGAGATCTTTTGCCCTGGCTGGACCTATGATTCGTAACAATCTTTGTGTTCCTCCCCATCCCGGACATATTCCTAAAGTCACTTCTGGTTGTCCAAGATATGCATTTGGAGAAGCAAATCTCAGATCACATGAAAGTGCAAGCTCACATCCTCCACCCAAAGCATATCCATTTACAGCAGCTATCACAGGTTTTTCCAATTTTTCAATTTTGTTGAGTACCTCGTGCCCTCGTAGTGCATATTTTTCTGCATCTGATGGTCCTATACTACTCATATATTCAATGTCGGCCCCTGCTGAGAAGGCCTTTGTACCATCACCAGTTATAATAATGACTCGTGACGAGTCTTTTTCTAATCCATCCAGTATGGAGATAAATTCATCCATTACAGCCAGGTTCATTGCATTTAGTTTTTCTTGTCGAGTTATTGTGATTTGAACAACTTGATCATCTCGTTCAACTTTTAGGTAAGCCATATAGAAAAAATATCTTGGCTAAAATTAAACTTTAGAGTGGATAGAAATCGAGTTATATTGCCAATCTTGCAGTGAAAGTCGTCTTTGAATTCATCTGGATTAATTTCATCCATTGGTTCAGCTATTTGTTGGGGTACTTTTTTTGTTCCTGTAAAAAAAGTCAAGGTTTCAGACATTTATCAACTTCAAGGGTCTACAGGAATAGGAGCTCTTCTTTTTGCAATACCAATTAGTTTTTTCTGGGGATTTGAGATTTTACCTAGTGGTCTTATTGGTGGAGCGATATGGACCGCAGGAAATATACTTGCACTTTATTCAGTAAGACTGATAGGACTTTCAAGGACATCACCGTTACTTGCAGGATTTAGCATTCTAGTTTCATTTCTGTGGGGGATATTATTTTTTGGAGAAAAATTTAATCACATGCCCCTAGCAATCGGTGCAATAGGGTTACTGTTGGCTGGTTTACCATTTGTAACAGGTGCAACAAAGACTTCGGCTGTGCAAAAAAGAGGATATGTGATTGCCATAATATCAGGAATTGTGGGAGGTTCATATGTCATACCAATGCAAATGACCCACACCTTACAATCTGGATTTTTTTCATCAAGTTTGTCTATTTTTGCAATTAGTATACCACTCTTGTTTATTTCACGAAAATGGATCAGAAAAGACATTATCGCAGGAATAGCTTCAGGAAGTTTGTTTAACGCAGGAAGTTTGTTTGTCTTAATAGCCATCACATCAGTAGGGATTACAGTAGCATATCCAATTTCCCAAACAGCTACACTCTTTGCAGTATCATGGGGAATTTTATATTTTAAAGAGATAACCAACAAGCAGAACATATTTAGAGTAATTACTGGGTCTGTCATGATTTTGTCAGGTGCTACGTTATTGTCTATAGCCTAGTCAAGCATTTATTTAGTCAAATACTAAGCATTTTCAAATTGAAAGCGGTTATTGTGTTCAGTGGCGGCTTGGATTCTGTATGTACCGCTGCTTATATGAAAAAAAAATACCAATTGTATGGAATAACTTTTTCATATGGTCAAAAAGCAGACAATGAAGTAAAGATTGCACAAAAATTTTCAAAATTACTAGAATTCAAAGAACATAAAGTTGTAGACATTAGTTTCATGAAAGAACTATATGGAAATACAAATGCATTGACAGATTCTAAAATAACAATTCCTTCAGAATTTGATTATTCAATAGTTGCTCCAATAAGAAATGCTATTTTTCTCAGTATGGCATCAGCATGGGCATTTGCAAAAGAAGCAGAGGTTGTTGCATATGGAGCACATACAGGAGACATGAGATATCCTGATTGTAGACCAACATTTGCAAAATTACTGACAAAGGCCTTGAATCAAGGCGAAATTGACGGAATAAATTCGAATTTAAGAAAGAAGATAAGAATTTGGAGCCCGTTTATGGATAATCTTTCAAAGAGTGATCTTTTAAAGAAGGGTTACAAGGAACTGGGCCAAAATATTTACAAAAGTTGGAGTTGTTACGGTGGAAACAAGATTCATTGTGGAATATGTGAATCGTGTAATAATAGAAAATTAGCATTTCACAAATCAAAGATAGTAGATAAAACAAAATATCTGAAAATCTAGATCTTCGATAGTATAGGCTTTCGGAGTATCAATGGCCTTACAAGAATGTAGTAAGCTAGGAATACTACTCCAACCATTCCCCAAAAAGCCCATGTTGACATTGGGTCACCAAGACCCATTTTCTTGAAATAATCCATGGAATTTAGAGATATTTCAAGTCCGGCAGCCAACACAACGAAGAATTCTATTGCATACCACAAAAAGGCAGGCCAAGATTCTTTTGGAACATGAATATTGTTGTGTGCACCCATGACTTTGCTGGTTTTATGTTATTATTTAATTTTTTAGATTAACTGATGGTTGGTTTTGATTTTCCACTATATATCAAATTAAGAACATCCGATCTTGCTTCCTTTTTATCATATGTTCCTCGTGATGCTATTGTTGTAACTATTGCATCATTTCGTACTCCGCGCATTTTCATACAAAGATGTTCTCCTTCTGCAATGACAATTACTCCTTGTACTCCTTCAGAATATAGCTCATCAGCTATATTCTTTGTGATCCTTTCCTGTATCTGTAGTCTAGCAGAATATTTTTCAACAAGGCGAACCAGTTTTGAGATACCAAATACTTTGCCGTCTGGTGAATATGCTATGCTTATTTTACCATAGAATGGCAACATATGATGTTCACACATAGAATAGAATTGGATATCTTTTGCAATTACTATATCAGAATCTTCAGAAAACTTGACAGATAATTCTGATTCTCCTTCATATCCCTTGAAAATCTCCTCATACATATCTGCTATTCTGTTAGGAGTATCAACAAGACCTTCCCTTGTTGGATCTTCTCCTATCTCTGCAATTATTTCACGAATTAATCGTTTTATTCTTTCTTTATTCATCATGGTGCACCTATGAATTTGTGTAGTTGTGGTACTATTCTAACTTGATCATAATACGAATAAACTGAGTCATAAAAGCTGAATAATTGTTCCAAACTAGGCTCTGATATACCATACGTAGGCTGTATTATAAATCCTGCAAGATCTTTCTTTGATATAATTTGGAATATTTGTCCAAGCAATCTTTTAAATGGTTTCAGTTGAGTTTTTGAGCTTACTACTACTTTGATGTATGTTATTTTCTTAGATTTTTTTGCAAGTCTTAGACATTCAAGTTCATTTTCTAAGAGTTTAGAATAATGTTTTGAATCAACAAATTCAGAGTCTGGAGTTTTAAATTCAATTTTTATAAAATCTATGTAAGGTAGAACTTCTGTAAATTTGTTAGAATCATAGCAAGACGATTCCAAATAAGTTGGAATTTTTTTATTTTGAACAAATTTTGCCAATTCTGCCAAAGCTTTTGATTGTACTAGTGGATCACCCCCAGTAAAATTAGCTTTGTATGTATTTTTTTGTAAGTTCTTTTTTATCAGATTTTTTGCTTCAGTAATAGAATATTCATTTCCAGAATTCATTGGAAGGGCATCTTTTGTATCACAATAAAAACATTTGAAAGGGCATCCTGACAATCGTATAAAAAGAGTCTTGGTTCCATACAAAATTCCTTCACCTTCTACAGAAGTAAATATTTCATAGAGTCTAACGTTCAAGTATTCAATCTGTACCTATTCATTATTTATTTAATTGGATTCTCTTATGAAGGATTTTTTGCTAAAGTGAATAATAATGGTGAAAATAACAAGTATTTGTGAAAAGACTAGCACTCCTATTCATAATTGGAGTTATGATATTTGTTACATCTCAAAACGCAAATGCAATAACAATAACTGCCATCCCTGAAAAGCAGGAATTTGGCCCAAATGATTGGATAAAAATTGATTTATCTATTCAAGGATATAATGGAGGACAGATTAATTGGACAGCACATAGACCTGGTAATTCTATAATATCTGGAGTTATTGCAGATCAATCACAACCACAAAAGATAGTACATCAAATAATACGTGACGCTAATGATAATGAATTTGGTTCATGGATAATTGATTACAAATATGCAGGAATCAATCAAACAGTCCATTTTAATGTCCAGTCTCTTGGGTTGACTGTAATAACAGACAAGATAACTTACTATGAACCAGATACTATGAACATCAACATAACATCATCATACTTTCAGCCATATGCCAAGTTTGCGCATTTTTATTTATTAGATTTTTATGATCAGGACGGAAATGATGTAATAGGAATACCTGAGATTGAAATAACCGCAGATAAACCAAGTGTACTATATCACTTTCCAATGTTAAAATTTGCAAAATTTAATCCACCTGGATTATACACGTTGAAAGTTCATTACTTTAATTCTGTGACAGAAATACCTTTTCTTTTGGGTGACATACACAAGCTTATGGAGTTATCTGTAAAGAATTCAGACACGATATATCCTGGAAATGATGTCACATTTGAGTTGCTAATGAGTAGAATAACAGATTCTACAGGGACAATAAAAATAACAGATCCCCTAGGAAACACAACTAGCATTAAATTTTCTCCACAATCTGTACATGATACAATAGTTCTCAAGAATGTATCCAAAATGGTTGGTGACTACAAATTTGAGATCAATTATGCAGGAGTAACAAAGAATGGATCATTTGAGGTGGTTCAGAACCCGCATCAATTGCCAGACATACAGGTAGGGATCATGTCAAATAAACTAAATTACAGACCAGGTGAGCTTGCCAATTTCAAAATACATGTATCAAATGTTACCGCAAATTCCATAAGCACATGGGTTACATCTCCAGATGGCAGATCTAGCTCTCCGGTAGAATTGCCAATGAATACAACAGATATTATCATACCACATAAAATTGCCCAATATGACACCAGCGGACAATGGCGTTTGTATGTAAATTATGACGGAATTGAAAAATATTCTATATTTTCTGTGATTGGTGCGTCCATTGATGACGGAAAAATTTTGAATGCAATGCAGTACAATATCCCTCTCTTTGTTTCTGAAATCAATTCAACAACATTCCAGCATCCAAGTAATATTGCTATTGATAAGAATAACAATATCTATGTAATAAATTCTGGAAATTCAGAGATAGATAAATTCAATTTCAAAGGCAATCTACTTCTTTCATGGGGTGAGACGGGCTCATCAGACGGCCAATTTAGAAATCCATCAAGCATTTTTGTCAATGAGAAATACGCATATGTAACAGATACTGGTAATTCCAGAATACTCATGTTTAACAAAACTGGGAGTTTTGTGTATTCATGGGGATCATATGGTACTGGTCCTAACATGTTTAAAGTACCTATAGCTATAAACTCAAATCACAAAAATGAGCTTTTTGTAGGAGACCTGGAACAAGGAATCATTCAGTTATTTGACAATGCCGGTACTTACAAAGATCATATAGTTTCATCATTAACATATGGAGAATCTTTTACTGGTATCAAATCCATAGCATTTGATTCACAAGATAATTTGTATGCAATAACTACAGATGACAGAATTTTGAAATATTCAAGCATTGGAGAATTTGTAAACTTTTATGGTTCTAGCGGAAATGAGGAAGGAAGATTCAACAACCCAACTGCAATAGCAATAGATTCTAAAAATAATATTTTTGTTGCAGACACTGATAATCACAGAATCCAAAAATTTGATTCTGATGGGAATTTTCTCTTAAGTTGGGGTACAGAAGGGACTGGACAGGGTCAATTTGAGCAACCAGTAGGTCTTGCAATTGATAGTAGTGATAACATCTATGTTATAGATAAGAAAAACAACAATATACAGAAATTTGCATTATACGGACAAGCAAACAAGAATATTCAACCCAGTTGGATAAAAAATACATCCGTTTGGTGGTCTGAAGGAGTTTTGGATAAGAATGATTTCTCGCTAGTTATAAAATATATGATAAATCAAGGCATTCTCAAGATCCCGTCTCTTACTCAAGATAGTAATATAAAAATTCCAAGTTGGTTAAAGGGAAATATTGACCAGTGGTCATCAGGCCAAATTGACGATAATACTTTTTGGCAAAGTATTCAATATCTAATATCAACTGGAATTGTAAAAGTTTAGGATGCTATAGGAGCTACTTTTCTTGAAAGAAATCCTGCTATGAATATTAATATTCCAAGTATCCCTATAAGACTTCCAATAAATTCTACAGTATCTTTAAGATCTGCCTGCATTGGAGCTAGGATAAAAGCAAGAATTACACCAACTACTATCATCGGTATTCCTACACCTATAGAAATTTGCTTTGAAGCCATCTGTTTTGGTGTTGATAAAAATCTATATGAATTTTATGGGTACAACAGGATTAGCTATTGACAAGACGATATAAGGTATTTAGACTGAATATCTAATGATCATTCTTTTCATGTGTAGATTTTCCTCGTTGTTCAGAATTATTGTTTCTTTCATGTAGATTATGATGCTGTTGTGAATCTACATTTTCATGTTGAGTTTCTGGCAATGCAGTTCTGTTTATAACGTGATCTTCGTGGATTTGCCTATCATTTGATGAATTTGTTTGGATATCATGAATTGATGTAAAATTAGACGATGTTAGGTTAGAATTGGTATTGTTTTGCGCATTAGTGTCAAATCTAGTTTGATGTTCAGTTTTTTCTATTTTTTTATTTTTATCAATTTCATTAATATCATTATTGTGTGGATTTTTGTTTATTGTATCATTTTCATTTGTTTGATTGGAGATAGCATTAGATGAATTTTCAATGGAATTTGTAACATTGGCCAGAACATTTGGAATATTAGATTGAGTTATTTTTGGAATATTAGAACTAGAATTTGTATTATTTAATACAGTGATGTTTTGGTATTTCTGTTCTGTGTTCTCATTATTTTGTGTTGTATCATTCTGGTATTTATCAAGAGATTTTATTATTTTTAATGCTTCATCAACATTGCCTTCTGCTACAAGTTTTCGCAGTTTTGCAATCATTTCATTAGGATTTTCTGGTGTTGATGTTTGATTATTATTGGTTGTAGATATTGTTGTATTTGAAATTAGAGTAGAGTAATTTTGGGTTGTATTAAGCTCATTTATTTTATCAAATCTCTCGATTTGTTTTTCTGTAAAATCCTTTGCTCTATCAGTAGTTCTCTCCTGAGCAATTTCAGATAAAGCATGATGGGCATTAACAACAAATTGATTTGCAACATCAATTGATTTTGATGCCTCATCAATTTTGCCAGCATCAAGGGCTTGTTTTGCTTGTTGAATTGAAGTATCAAATGGTGTGAAATCAAGGTCTGCATGATTAGTTATAGATATTGTCCTGAGAGTTTCGGCAATTTTTGTTAATCTTGTTATTTCACTTTGGAGTTTTGAAATATTTACACGTTGTTGGTCATTTGCCTCAGTTGCATTAATAGAATTAATTTTATCATTAGTTTGTTTAAAGAAATTCATTGCAGAGAGAAAATGTTGTTTTGCAGATGTGATATTTTGAACATTAGCAGCTTTAGACAGAGCATTGGTCTCATCTGAACCTTGTTGATATAATGAAGTAATTTCTGTAGAAACATTAGAAATTTGAGATATGCGAATATTGAGATTATTTTGTGCTTGTGTGGCAATATTTACTAGCGTATCAAGTTGTGGATCTGCATAAGATTGGATTGGACCGTTTAAAATGAGTGTTACAACTAATGCGACAAACATAACAGATAGGCTTTTCATTTCTGATCCTCCATTTTTCTGAGTTTAATTAGATTTTGTTGATCTACTTTCTCTATTTCTACAACATCTTCTCTTTCCAGTCTCTTGACTGCACGCCACATGGTTGTTCTTGGCATCAAGAATTTTTTTCGTAATTCACTTTCGTATACCTGGCCCCCTTTTTCTGAGATAAATGCTATAATTTCCTTATCGTCTTGGCGTAATTCCGGCTTGAGTCTGTAAATTGTTTCTTTCTCAGGTATGGTATCATCACTCTGAGTCTCTTTCAACATTATGCTCTTGTTTGATCTGGATTTTTTCATTACCACAAATCCAATTGCTCCTGCACCAATTACACCTGCAATGATCAAAGGAAGTATTGGTAATGCGTTAGTAGATTTAGTGTCAGATATTTGATTAGCAGTCTGTTGTTCTTGAATAGCCAAATTCTTTG